>QWQL01000189.1 GCA_003670825.1 Planctomycetota bacterium | reverse complement strand
ATCCTCGGGCAGAGGTTCGCAGGCTCGCGGGCCTCGTGCCCGCCGGCGATTTCGACGTGTCCCTGATCGGGATCGGCGAGAATGCCCACCTGGCATTCAACGATCCGCCCGCCGACTTCGAGACCGAAGAGCCCTATCTGGTCGTAACGCTCGACGAGGGCTGCCGCCGCCAGCAGGTCGGAGAGGGCTGGTTTGCGACGCTCGCCGCCGTGCCGACGCATGCCATTTCCATGTCGGTGCGACGGATCCTCGCGTCCCGCACGCTGATCTGCTCGGTGCCCGATCAGCGCAAGGCGGAGGCGGTGCGGGCGTCGGTGGACGGCCCGCTCACGCCCGACGTGCCGGCGTCGGTTCTGCGGCAGCATCGCGACTGTCGGTTTCATCTCGACTGCGCGTCGGCCACGCTGCTGCGGCCTGCCAAGGCGGGTGCGCACGCATGACCCCGCTCGAACTGCAGCTCAACGGCTATGGGGGCGTGGATTTTAATACCGACGACCTTTCGCTCCCGGCCATGCAAAAGGCGTGCGCCGCTTTGAAAGCTGACGGCGGCGGCCGGATGCTGGCCACGGTGATCACCGACCAACTCGACCGTATGGTCGCCCGCATCGAGCGGCTGGCCGAGTTTCACGCAGCGGATGCTCATATCCGCGACGCGATCGCCGGGATCCATGTTGAAGGCCCCTTCATCAGCCCGCTGCCGGGGTATGTCGGCGCCCACCCGGCGAAGCACGTTCTCCCTGCGGAAGTCTCAGCCGCCCAGCGGCTCGTCGACGCAGGCCGCGGCCTCGTGCGCATGCTCACGCTGGCACCGGAGCACGGCAGCGGCCGAACAGAAGTCCGAAACTGTCGAACGCGGGAGCTCCGGCGCCTCCAAGCTCGCGTCGCAGCTGGCCGCCTGCGGCATCAGCACGGTCGTGCATATGTCGTGCTGCTCTCCATGGCCCTCAGCGTCAGCGCCCCTGCATGGCTAACAACCGGGCTGGTACCAAGTTGGGGGCAGCGTCACACCCCCAGATGCTCTCTCTGGAAGTGGTGACGTTCAAGGGGGGCAGGTCACGCGAGCATCAAGCGTGAGCCGTACCAGTGAGCGAGTATCCTATTGAGTGAAAAGCGACACGCCATGGCTGTTTCCTTCCCCATACCCCGCCGGTTACGGTTCCACAGGCACCGCGATCATGTCGATCGACTGGCCGCGGCGGGCATGGCCCACGCCCCGCACCGCTACTAGACTGGCGGCCGGGGGGCGATCGCGCTCGTACAGCGTCGCACGAACGCGCCGCAGACTCGCAGCCGCCGCATCTGACGTGACGAAATAGGTCGCCTTCACAAGATGGCGCCGGTCTCCGCCCAGCGCCTCGACCGTTGTGACCACCCGGTCGAATACGTCGCCCGCCTCATGATCTCCCTCCGACGCGTCCGCGCGGGCGACCATCCCGCCCGTCCAGATCGATGGTCCAACGCCAATCCGGACGATCCGCGTGTAACCGGCCGACGGAGTCACGCCCGAAGGTGTGATGAAGGAGATCGTCTCGTCGCCGTCCGCGCTGTTGCGAGAAGTCGGATCATGTGCCACCACCTCGATCTCCACGGGTAGTGCTCCCGTCCAGACGGCGGTGACGATCGGCGGACAGGGCTCGAAACCCACGGCCTGCCGTACCAAATCGATGACCTCGGAGGGCGTGAACGACGCCTGATGAAACACGCGTATCTGGCCTACGTGACGCCACCCCAGCCCAAGTCCTTCGAGGCTTGTGGCAAGTTGCCCGATAGTGCCGGCGACGGCTGCCTGAGGCTCTCCGGAAGCTGCCTGGCCCGATACGAACACTTTCGCGCCCGTCGGCATCACTGCCGCCGTGCCCGCGGGACCGGCCACGACGCGGACCTGATCGGTGACACGCGATGGTGCCGCGACCGCGACGGCGTCGATCAGCAGCCCCGCGTCGGCTCCGGAAGCAGCCGTCACGACCGAGACCGCGGGGTGAGCATCTGGAAGGTGCCGCTCGAGCGCCGCAAGCACCGCCGGTGTATGGGCATCGTCAACCACTACGACATGCAGGCGCACGAGGTCGGCTGGGCTGCTCCCCGCCCGCTGCAACGTGTCTGTTAGTGAAGCGACGACGGACGCGACGGCCGGCTCGACGTCGCCGCCACGATCGATCGCCAGCGGTGCAGCAAACTGGCTCGTCCAGAGGAGCGGCGCCGCGGGGGCGGCAACGCCGTCAGAAAAGTGTTCAGTGGTATCTGGGCGGTGAAACCGCAATGCGGTTCCTGGCTTCTCCAAGGCTAGGATCGCTCGCACCTTCGCGTCGGCCTTCGCCTCGGCTTTGGCCACGACTTCAGCGACCTTCACCGCCACGTGACCACGGCGTTTGCTCTCGTCGGCTGATTCCATGAAGGCGAACAGTTGGATCGTCTCCGCAGGGGTCACGGGGGGCGTGCCGGTCTCGAAAAAATTCATGATCTCGATGAGCAGCGGCCGGTAGCCGTCGGTTGTCCCGACCGGAGCCGTTCCCGTGGCACCGAACGCCGTGCCGCCGTAGCCGGGCTTCCCACCCCGCAATCCGCGAAATGTACCGATTCGGTTTCCCTCCCACACGCCTACCACGAACTCGCCGTCGTGCATCGGCAGCCGGGTCACCTCGCGGCAACCGGTGCCCATCACGGTGAACAGGGCCTCGCAGCCGTGGATGCCGTACCAGAAGAGATCGGGGTGCGTGGGCTCGAGGGAGCATGGCGAAAACGTGTCGCAGCCCATCACAGCGCCGAGCGAGCCGTTTCGCACCTTCTGCGTCGTCGCGGCGAACCGCAGCGATGATGCACTGAAGCACGGCGTGCGGAAGTGCTCCGCCAGACGGTAGATGGCGATCGCGTCGGCGAGCGATCCCGCCACCGGTTTGTCGATAAACAGCGGCTTGCGGGCCCGCAGCACGGGCAGCGCCTGCTCCAGGTGCGGCCGGCCGTCGTTCGTCTCAAGCAGCACCACGTCGACCCGTCGCACCAGTTCCTCGAGGTCGTCGATCACTTCGACGCCCATCGCCGTGATCTTTTTGGTGTAGTCGGGCACCCGCGACACGCTGCTGGCGATGTCGGGGCTGCCCTTGGGATACACGAGCGTGACGCGTCCGCCAGCAATACGCTGCGGATTGGGCTCCACGTTGAGCATCTCGGTGAAGGCCAGACAGTGCGACGTGTCGAGGCCGATCATGCCAATCGAGAGCGGCTTCCGCGGCGTTTGTTCCGGCCCGAGGTGGGCCGCCAAAAACGCGTAGGCCTCTTCTCGCTGCGCTACGGGGAAGTCGTGGCCGCAGTCGGGATGGACGGCAACGAGACGGTCTGCAGCCCCCTTAGCCTCATAGGCCGGCTTGGCCGCGGCGATCGCTTCCTTGACTCCGGTACAGTCGAAGTTGCCGTCGTGCAGCGGAGCGTTCACGAACAGGCCGCGGGGGGCCAGCGCCGCGATGAGCTCCGGAAAGTCGAACGGCATTCGGGCCGAATCGCGGCCGAACTCGCTGGCGATCCGTGGCATGTATCGCGGGCTCGTCCATCCAGTGAGGTCGCCCTTTTTGTAGTGACTGAAGGGCGTGAACCCGCAGCTCGACACGATCGCCTTGAGGCGGTCGTCGAACACGGCCGTGAAGATTGCGTTGTGCCCTCCCAGCGAATGCCCGATGCAGCCGATGCGATCTGGATCGACCTGCGAAAGGTCCGCGAGTAGATCGACGCCGCGCATGTTGTCCCAGACCGCCTTGAGCGAGCCGCTCTGCCACGTGCGCGACGAGAAGTCGTAGGCGTGCTCCCCGAACGAGGGATAGTCGGGGGCCAAAGTCACGAACCCGCGGCGGGCGAGTTCGAGCGCGGAGTGCAGGTTGGGTAGCCCTCCCAGCCCGGCCGGCTCGTCCTTGCCGATCGCGGTCGTCTGATGGAGGCAGAGCACTGCGGGCCGCCGGCCCTGCGCCGCCTCGGGCGGCAGAAACAGCCATGCCGACACCGTGTCGGCGGTCTCCGTGGCGTAGCGAACCTTCCGGCGAACGAGGCCCCCGCCGAGCACCGTTTCTTCGAGGGTCTCCACGGCGAGCGGTGGCAAATCCTCGCGGCTCGGCAACGGCCCCATCACCTGTTCGACGGCCGCCTGTACCGACCGGGGCTCACGGGCACCGGCCGGCGCGACGAGCATCCCCAAGATCACCAACGTGCCGAGCCGGATCGTTTTGTCGGGCATAAAATGGTCTCCGTCAGGTCCTGTAACAAGTATGGCTGCCAAAGGCACCCGGCCCAGGCACTCTTGCGTGCAATGCACCGGCGGAATTGTCCATTCAACGGTCCCGTGGCCTTTTTTTTGGAATCGCTCCGAGTCCTCCCACGGCAGCAGAAATCAGGGGGTGGCCATCAGGTAGGCCAGCAGGTTTGCGACCCCCTGAAGGTCGACCTGCTGTTCCAACCCCTCCGGCATGATCGACCGACCGGTGCTCGTCAGCGACTCAATCTCCGACCGGGTGATCGTGTCACTGGCGTTCTCGCCGCGCTTGAGCGTGATGCTCGTGGCCGTCTCCTCGGCGACCATGCCGGTGAGCGTGCGGCCGTCGTTGAGGACCGCCACGTAGTTGACATAGAGGGGATTTACTTCGCGGTTGGGGTCGAGCATGTTCAAGAGGATTGCCTCGGCCCCACGGGTCTTGAACGCGGCGAGGTTCGGCCCGATTTCGTGCCCCGCGCCGTCCACACGATGGCACTGGGAGCAATTTTTCGCGAACACGGCCTTGCCCTGCTCGGGATTTCCCGACATCGCGAGGGCCGGTTGATATGCCACGAGCACCTCCTGCCGCGGACTTGTTGCGACCCTCGCGGAGAGCCGCTCATAGCGCTCGAGGATCGCCGGTTCGGTGCGACCGGCGAGTTGCCTGATCTGTGCCGAGTCGAAGTCCGCCAGCGGCACACGGCCATCCCTGATCGCGTCGAGCAAGGCCACCACCCAGGGCTCACGCGTGAACAGGGCTCCGGCAGCACCGGACCTCACTTTCGGGCTCATCGTAGCCCAGCGTGCCAGCAGCCACTCTCCCACCTCTGGAGCACCCGTCGCCACCACCGCGTCGACGGCTGCGCTCTGCGTCGGCTGCGGCTGCCGGCTTTCAAGGAGCACTTCGAACGCCGCACGTGATTCCGCAAACGTGCCCAGCGACAGGCGGCTGATTGCTGCCACGCGATTCCCCTCCGCGGCGGCGTCGTCGAGCGAGGTCGCCCGGGCGACCTCGAGCAGCGCCGAGCGGGCGGCGGCGAGTGCCGGTGGGAGCGACGCTGCGTTCGGCTGGGTCGCCTTCGCCCGGCCGGAGAAATATCCGACCAGCAGCGGCTGTGAGTAAACCGCGCCGGGGCCACCCAAAGTCGCGAGCGTCTGCTCGACGGCGGCGACGTCCTCCAGCCTGGCCTGTCTGCCGACATGGTATCCGAGACCCTCGATCATCTGCGGATCCGCGGCGGGGCCGCCGTCATCGCGGCTGTTGACGAGCGCTGCGAGCACGCGGGCTGCACCTTGGGAGAGCGAGCTGAGAATGGCCGCCCGCGGATACGTCTCCGCACCGTCGCGCCGGGCGAGGTCCGCCAGGGCCTGATCGCGGACGGGGTGCGACGGGAATTCGCCGAGCGAAAAAGCGAGTTGATATCGCACCCGGGGATCGGAATCGGCGGCAATCGCTGCAAGCGAACCCAGAACCGAGGCTTCCGTGTTATGTCGCTCCGCGAGCCGCACGGCATGCTCGCGCACCCGCGGATGGGCATCGCCGAGGGCGTGCAGAACGGTCGTAGGAGAAAGCCCGTCAAGGGCGGCCAGCACGTACATCGCGTGCATTCTTCCCTCCGGAAGTTCGGCGTCTCGCACGAGCCGCTCGAGTTCCGGCACAGCGTCTGCGGGCCTGCGTTCGGAGAGCAACCGGGCGGCCGTGTCGCGATGCCAGCCGTTGCGATGCCCGAGCGTGCGAACCAGTTCCGCTGTTGATAACGCTGCCAGAAAAGGCTGCGGCCGCTGGCGATACCCATCGGGCACGAGCCGGTAGATGCGGCCCCGGTCCTGGCCGCTCGTGAGGTCGAGTTGCCGCTTGATCTCCGGTGGAAACGACTTTGGGTGCTCGATCACCTCGCGGTAGACGTCCAGAATATGCAGCGTGCCGTCGGGCGCGTTGGCGAACTGCGCCGGTCGAAACCAGATGTCACTTGAGGCCGCGAACTCCGACCGCGGATCGATCCGCCGGGCCTCGAAAAACGCACCGCAGGCCGAGAGCCGTTGGCGATGCACGAGGTTGCTGCCTACGTCGCCGACCACGAGGCACTCTCGCATCTCGGCGGGATAGGCGTCGCCCCGACAGGCCGTCACGCCTGTGGCTCCAGTGAAATAGCCGGCCGCTCGGCCGCCCCCCTCGACGGGCCCGAGCTTCGGGTTGGCGATGCGCATCTTTGTGCGGAGCTCCCGCCACGCCTCGACGGGGCTGGTGCGAAACACCTCTGCCGCCCCGCCATCCACAGCAATCGAGCCACGCGACGGGGGCATAGCGTGAAAGGGCGTGCGGGCCGCGTAGCGATCCTCGAAAAACACCATCTCCAGCGGCTTGCTGTTGCCGCTGACGAACTTGCGTCCCCAGTCGTCAAACGACATCCCGTGCTGGAGGCAACCACTCTCGGGACGGAGGTCGAGCCGGCGGGGATCGAACGAGAAGTCGCGGCCATTGAGGCTGACGGGCCGAAACGCGGGGTCGTCGGGGCGAGTGACCTGGGCACCGGATGAGCTCGTGGCTCCGTGCACGCGGGAGTCGAGGCTCCAACGCAGGCTATTCACAAGCCCCTGCACGTTCGATCGACCGAAGCCGGTGAACACGACTCGCCGGTGGTCGGCAACGCCATCGCCGTTGGTGTCCTTGAGATAGAAGATGTGGGGGGCCGCGCACACGAACACGCCGCCGTCGTAGCAGAGCACGCCCGTGGGCCACGACAGGCCTTTCGCGAACACGGTGCTTGTGTCATACCGGCCGTTGTCGTCGCGATCCTCTAGGATTCGCACCGCCCCCAAGTGGTCGTTCTCCTGCTCAGAATAGTCGATCATTTCCACGACGAACATCCGGCCCCGCTCGTCGTAGTCGATTGCCACGGGCGAGTGCACGAGCGGCTCGGCCGCGACCTGCTCGATCGTGTAGCCGGGTGCGACTGTGAACGTAGCGAGGGCGGCGGCAGGCTCATGCGGCGCCACACGGGACAGTTGCTCCACGCCCAAAGCCTCGCCCCCGGCCGGTTTCAACGCTGCGACCGGTCCGTTGCCGAGCAGGTGGGCCATCGCCTGCTTGATGATCCCCTCCGTTTCGGGCTTGCAGATCGCCACGCTCGGCTCGTAGCCTCCGGCCAGAAACTCCGCGGCCGGCGGGATGTAGCCGGTGGTGTTGTCGCCGTAGCCGGCCACCGCCACGAAGCGATCGGGGCACATCCGCTGCGCGGAGAGCTGAAAATCGACGAGCGGCTCGCCGGGCAGGTGGAGGATGCGGGCGTTGCCGGCCTCCAGGCATCCGATCACGATCGGCTCGCTACCGCGGTGAAGTGACGAGATCCGCATCGCGCTGCGGTAGAGTTTCTGCACGGGCGACGCTTTCGGATCCCGGATCCGATCAAGGCAGACCTTGTCCGTGAAGTCGGCGTCGTCACGCCGGGGCAACACCACCGGCTCGGCCCGCCAGGAGACGCCCTCGACTGGCTCGTACGCCGTGGACTCGATCGCGGCTGTCATGCCCGCAAGCAGGCGGTCAGCGAATGCCTGCCGGGCGGCGGGGGTGCCGTCGTTGTACTTGCCGACGGTAATGTCGCCGCCACAGCCCGTGAAATAGACCTGAAACACGCCCTCGCGAGTCTCGAGGGCCTCGCGGGCCATGCCCACGAAGTCGCTCGTTGCGATGCCGTCGTTGTATTTTACTTGGGGGTGCGTGGCGTAATAGTGTAGCCGCACGAGCGGCTTGTCGGCGGCGGAGAACGTGACCGTCCTCACGAAAGGGTCGATCGTGCCCTCGGGCAACTCACGCAGTGCAGGCTCAGCCAAGCTCGTCCGCCCCGGAATGCGGCCCTGGGCGTCGCGCACCCGACGGTTTGACGCCACGTGGTCGACGCGCCCCATCCCGGTGCCCACGCGATCAAATGGGACAAGGCGGGGCACAGCCGCCCGTGCCGCGTTGGCCATGCGTCGCTCCGTGGCATCCAACCACTCCGGGTCGATGTGGGCAGTCGCGTCGCCGTGCTGGGCCAGCAGCCGCTGGGCGTCGATGTCGGCCATCGGCGCGTTGTGCTGATGGAGCGTCTGAACGGCCACGTCGTCGGGCGAGCCGCCGACCGCCTCGGCGAGCCGGCGGCGCATCGAGAGGTGCGTGCCGTTGCTGACCATGCACCAGTCGAGGGCACAAAGCACCACCCGCTTCTCTCCCGCCTCGAACACAACGCCCTTGGCGAGGAGCGGTTCGTCCACCGTCTGGAGCAGATCACCAGTGAAGAGCGGCTGACCCAGCGGCGGCGTGATGTCGCACTCAAACGTGGCCACGCGCGGCGGGTCGGCCATCAACGGGCGCCCCCACGCGGTGCAAACGATCCAGGCAGCGACGCACCACGGCGCAACAATCCAGACCGCGTCCCCCCGTCGGGGAGAACGGGACATGGCCAGGAAGGCACCGCGTCGATCCTTCATGTGAATGCTCTCCGAGTGGATGAACTTCTAATTCTTGAATGTATGCACCGTACCAGCCACGCACTTTTTTAGAGTCACATCGGTCTCACATCGCACAAACACCCCGACGTTATTACAGTCATAATATAACCGC
Organism: Planctomycetota bacterium; assembly: GCA_003670825.1. Taxonomy (GTDB): domain Bacteria; phylum Planctomycetota; class Planctomycetia; order Pirellulales; family UBA1268; genus QWPN01. The sequence goes on along the minus strand of QWQL01000189.1, from coordinate 3,790 downwards.
AGGCCTCTTATGCAACATGCGTTTGGGTAGATCTGTGAACGCCAGTCGTACAGTGTGGGGCCGGGGTCGTTAGTTCAACATTTTTCCTGTAATCGCCGGTGCGTGCCTGACCGAGGCCGAGCGTCGCCTTCGGGACATTGCAGCCAGCTACCAGAAGCCCCCCCAGGCTCACCGACTGGCTCCAGAACAACGTCCCCGAGGCCCTCACCGTTCTCCGGATCCCCGCCGCCCACCGGCGGAGGCTCCGCACCACCAACGGCCTCGAACGGCTCAACAAGGAGATCAAACGCCGAACGCAGGTTGCCAAGCTCTTCCCGAACGAGGCTTCCCTCCTGCGACTCGCCTCTGCAGTCCTCTCCGAGATCAGCGACGACGGGGAAACCTACCGCGCCTACCTGAACATGGAAGCCAGATGACCCACCTCTGAAAACCGCGATTTACAGAAGAGATGTTGCTTTATCCGGGGTCATGGACATCGATGAAAATTTAAATGTATAGTGAGTTGAGTTTCGTTTCTCCGACCCTGTGGACCGTCCGCTCGACGGACTCCCCAACAGACTTGATCGCCGTCTACCCCCGGAGGCTTCCTTCGTGCAACTCAACACGCGGCTAGCGCGGCTCATGCACTGGCTCGTCGCTGCGTCCGCGGTCGCTGTCCCGGTGGCGGACTCGATCACCTTCGCCGAACCGCCCTCCGGCTGGTGGAGCAACGACAGCACCGCGGCCATGGTGGTTGAACCACCGCCGCTCCCCGGCGCCCACCGCTGGTCGATTGACAGTCCACGGCACCGGGGTCGTGTGAATAGTATGGTTTTCTCCCCCGATGGTCGCCGCCTCGCGACGGGTGGCGTGGATGGCGTGGTGCGGATCTGGGATGTAAAAACCTCCCGGTTCGAGCGGGCGTTCACCGGGTTTCGCTGGAATGTGCAGGAACTCGCCTGGTCGCCCGATGGCAGTAGACTCGCCAGCAATTCACCAACCGAGGGGGTCGTTCGTGTCTGGGAGATCGAGACCGGCCGGCTGCTCGCAGAACTCAAGCAGGTCGGAGCGAAGCGGATCGTCTGCGGACTGCTCTGCTGGTCGCTCGACGGGCAAAAGCTCGCCGCCTGCGCTGGGAGAAGCGGAGCGGTCTTCGTGAGCGATGAGCTCGGCGAGTTCCGCGAGATCACGGCCACTGGCCAGCCCATTTCTGCGTTTTCTTGGTCGACGAACAAACGCTTCCTCGTGGCGGGCCTGACGAATCCGATCAGTATCCACGACGGCACATCGGGACGCCAGACGCTCGTGCTCGAAGAATCGGAGGACCACAACGGCCGGGCCACTTGGTCGCAGGACGGTTCCCGTATCGCCGCGGCTGCCGGCGGGACTCTCGCCATCTGGGACGCTGCAACCGGGAAAAAGATCCGGACGGTTCCGTTGCGGCCGCTGCACCTTGCCTGGTCGGATGACGACCGAACGCTGGCGGTGCAGACAAACGCATCCCTGCACTTCATCGATCCCGCGACCGGAGTTGAATCGGCCCGCATTGTGGTTAGCCCTGTCAGCTGGATGGGTTGGCAGCCGCAGCACGAGTGCGTTGCTACCGTGGTTGGCCAACGCATCGATTTCTGGAGGCCCGGCGAGCAGACCGCCGCGTCGTCGATCGCCGTCGGGGCCGTCGAACCACCGGTCTTTCGGCCCGGGGCTCCACTGGTCACGGGCCTCGGTACCGACACGCTACGGCTCTGGGATGCCAAGACGTTTACGCGCGAGCACGAGCTCCGCCAGGATCCCCCAGGCGGCCTTAGAACCTTCATCACGGCCGCACTCGCCCCATCCGGCTCCGGTCTCGCCACGGCGAACGATCAGGGCACGGTGCAACTCTGGAAGACAGACGACGGCACCCAAGTGGCAGGTGCGGCCGGCACGGTGGGGCCGTCCCGCTGCCTGTCGTGGTCGGCCGACGGGACGCGGCTGGCCGTCGCCGGCGCCGACAAAGTGATACACATTATATCCCGTGACGGCACCGCGGGATCCCAACTGAAAGGACACGAGGCAAACGTGAGAGCGGTTGCCTGGTCGCCATCCGGTCAACAACTTGCGTCGGCCGCGGTAGACAAAAGTGTCCGCGTGTGGGATGTCGAAACGGGCCGGCAGACGGCGTCGTTTCCGCTCGACGTGGATGTTTCGGCCCTAGACTGGACGATGGTGCGGGGAGCACCGGCACTTGCTTGCGGTCTCGTGAACACCGGCGTGAAGCTCATTAACCCCGCGACTGGCAAGGACATCGCGACGCTCGCCAAGGGCGCGAGCAGTCTGAGCAATCCGATCACAGCCGTCGCCTGGCTCCCGGGCAAGACGCCCCGCCTGGTGGCTGCACAGTCCTATCACCTCGTAGAACTCTTCGATGCGGCCGCCGGCCAGGCACTTACCTGGCAGCTCGCCCCTGGGGGAGCGACGAACGTGCTGGGCCTGAACAAGGGGGCGCTGGTGGCGACGCGAGCCCAGGACCGGACCGTCCGCTTCTGGGAGGCGGCCACCGGCAAACTGCGGGGCTGCCTGCTCGACGAAGCAGGGGTGCCCGTGCTAATTTCAGCCACCGGTGACCTCCGGCATCCGGCCGATGCCGTGCCTGACCTCATCGCGATCGTCGATACTGCCGAAGGTCAAAAGACCATGCGGCTCGACGCGTTGGCTCGGGGCTATCGTTGGAAAAATGCACCCGGCTCCAAGGCGTTCGCCTTGCCGCGCACGGAGTGACCGTGGATTCGCCACGGCGGCCTCCAATCACAACACGCGATTGGTCGGGGGATTTTGAGATTTTTGTGCGCTCAGCCCGAAAAGCGCAAGTCCAAACTCGCTTGGCTAAGGTCTAGGCTGACGAAAGAGCCAGTAAATTTGGTCGAGAGCCCCTCAGGCCCCGCTGCATCCGCCCCCTCATCGCTCACCGGCCCTGAGATTGTGGAAGGGGCGTTGACGGACTAGACTTTCTTATGTGGTCGTCTGGGAATATTCGCTGATGCCTGCATTCGTTCGCGATATCTATATGATGTGTCTGCAGACGGGCCCAGACGTGAGGCGCGGCCCCGCTTCGTGTACGGTGCCACTCGAACCAGTTCCGCTTGCAACACGCCGACGCGGTTTCACGCTCGTGGAACTATTGGTCGTGATTGCGATCATCGGGGTGCTCATCGGGCTGCTCGTTCCGGCCGTACAGAGCGCCAGAGAGTCGTCCCGACGGTTGAGTTGCGCGAACAACCTCAAGCAACTCGGGCTCGGGGTGCTCGCCTTCGATTCGGCCAATGGATACTTTCCGCCGAGCAGCTTCAACGCCGAGTTGATCCAGGCGATTCAGCCCACATGGTGGCAACGGAGCGGCGATGACGTTGCCCCGGGGCGCGGGGCCGGATACCTGGGGTATCACGTCCCGATCATGCCGTACATCGAGCAACTGCAGGAATTTGAGGCGTTGATCACTGAAATGAGCGTCGGCACGGGCAATGCCTGGAGAAGCAATAATCCCGCCGGCTCCGTCTTCCTGCGGCGGTCCCCCGTGCGGGTTTGCCCGAGCGATCCTCACAACCAAGGGTCGTCGTCCACCCGCACCGCCCCGAGCAGCTACAGCTGCAATCGCGGCGATGCACGGCTGACGTACAACAGCGTTTCTAAACGAGCAGTGTTCAAGCGGGAGGCACACGTTGATCCGACAACAGGAGCCAGCGCGAAGCTCGTTCGCCGCGACAGAACAAATGCGGCCTCGATCACCGACGGCCTGTCGCAGACGCTGATGCTCGCCGAGGTCGCGATCTAT
>QWQL01000164.1 GCA_003670825.1 Planctomycetota bacterium | reverse complement strand
GGCTGCGAGAATCGCGCTGCCGAGGGCGCCTGGCACCATCTGGCGCTTCGAGAATGGTTGCAGCCGTCAGGTGGCATGGGTACACTACGAGTCGGGCGGCGTCGCGATCGCCGCGAGATCCATCGACACAGGGCGGTCGCGCTGGGAGTTCCTGTTTCCTGGGCACTGCAGCCGGGAGCTTCAAGCCGCAGGAAGTGCAGGCAGTCATGCGGCGGGAGATGCGTCGATCACTGCTGGGCGCGGTGGGGCTCGTCGTTTTCGGCACCGTTCAGCTTGCGGCGCATCCCCACAAGCCGGGCTCGAGCCCGGACGGGCATCATTCTCAAGCGGCTCGAGCGCCCGATGAATCCCGGCGCGCGGCGGCCTTCCATCTGGACTTCTTCACCGACATCGCGCGGCGCTGTCCCCTGGCCTGCCAGCCGCGGCTCATCACCCAGAGTGTGCTGGAGCACCGGTTCGTGTCAGGGGCTCCGGATGCTCCCACCCTCGAGCGGCTCGTGTCCCAACGGAACGAACTTCTCGACACCCTGAGGAAGAAGCTCCCCTGGCTTTCCGCCTCCTGGTCGTCCGACCGGCTGGCATGGGATGCGCCGCCCGGGACACTCGAGGTGACCGAGCGCAGGCCGCGATACGTCGTCGTGGAGATCTGCAATGTGACGGAGCGGGTGCTGCAGGCCTCGGTCGATGCCGGAACCCCCGACGCCCGAGTGGCGCACGAGATCGCTCCCGGGGCTTCGATCCCGTTCCTGGTGGCGATACAGCCCACGGCCGATCGGGCGCAGATCAGCGTTCACGGCGAGCAGGAAACCCGGGCCCTGGAACTGCCGGTCGAGCGGGTCGTGGCGGCCACGCTCCGGGTGCAGCTGATCGATGGGGAGTCGAAGCGTCCCGTGGCCGGGCGGGTCACGGTCGAGCCGAGTGACGGGCGGCTGCGGTACGCCGGGCCGTTCGTCGAGAACCGCACCTTCCTGGAGAAGCCGATCGTCCAGCTCGCGCCGATGCGCATGGTCGCGGTTCCGTTTTTCTATGCCGACGGATCCTGTGAAGTCGAGGTGCCGCCCGGTCGGGTGCAGGTTCGATTCGAGCGTGGTTTCGAGCACGCCAGCATCGACCAGGCCGTCGAGGTCGCGGCCGGCGAACGGCGCGACGTCACCCTCGCGTCGGAGTCGCTGCTCGATGCCAAACGCAGCGGGTGGATCAGCGGCGACACGCACATTCATTGGGTCACCAACGCCTGGAACGTCGATTTGCCGCTGGCGGATTTGGCCCTCGTGCAGCGGGCCGAGGGCCTGCGAGTCGCGAACAACCTCACGCTGCTCCATCGCAATCCGGACGACGCGTTCGTCAAGCCGTCGCAGGCCCCGATGGGGCCGGTGCTCCGGTACTGCGACTCCGAGTATCACCTCGAGATGGGCGAGGAGTATCGGAATCAGAATCTCTACGGCCATCTGTGCTTCCTGAACCTGCAGTGGCTGGTGCTGCCGATCGGCACGGGGCCGCAAATCGCCGGCGATGACTCGCTGGACTACCCCGTCAACAAGACGGCGATCCTCGAGGCCCGTGAGCAGGGAGGCATCAGCATCGAGGCCCACGGCACCGGCAACAACCACGAACTGCCGCTCAATGCGGTGCATGGGCTGACCGACTCGCTCGATCAGATAGACCCGGAGGATTACTATCGGCTGCTCGACTGCGGGTTTCAGTTGCCGCTCACGAACGGCAGCGACCATCCCGCGCGGGTGGCGGGGTGTGCCCGGGCCTACGTGCACATCGAGGGGGAGTTCGACTACGAGAAATGGATCGACGGAATCCGGTGCGGGCGGACCTTCACGACCTCGGGCCCGCTGGTGTTTCTCGACGTCGACGGCCAGGGGCCGGGATCCGTCATCGTTCCCGACCCCGACAAGCGCTCGCAGGTCCGCGTCAGGGCGATCTCCCGCTTCCCGCTGGGACGGGTCCAGATCGTGTCCAACGGCGAGGTGCTCGAGGAAGTCGAGACGCAGGCGCGCGATGCGACCCTGGAATGCCCGTTGCCGCTGGACACAAGCCGCTGGGTGGTCGCCCGCTGCTCCCGGAACGACCGCTGGAATGCGATCTGGGACGCCGACGTCGCGCACACCGGCGCGATCTACTCCCACCCCGAGGGGAAGCCGGTGTTCAAGCCAGAAGCCGCCCGCGCATGGATCTCCCGCATGCAGTCGCACGCGCGTGACATCCTGACGCGCGGCCGGTTCGCGAACGCGAGTCAGCGCAGCGAAGCGACCCGCTATGTCGAGGAATCGATCCGACGCTATCGGCGGATGATCGAACTCCATGACCAAGCGAGGTTGAACGACGGTTTTCAGGACCAGAAAGACCGGTTGCTGATCCAGGCCGGGTTCGCGTCGTCGCGGACGCACGCCCCCGAGTTCCTCGCCGCCTGTGAGGAGGCGACGACCATCGCGGAGCTGCAAAAGCTGGTCGAGCCCCTCACGCTTCTGAGGATCCACATCAATCCCGAGTCGCGCGTCAAAATCAGCGTCGGCGCCGCGCTGGAGACCGTCGTGCAGCATCGCACGGCGCGCTTCCTCGTGGAGGTTCACAACGAAGCCCGCGTGCAGTCGCGGCTGCAGCTGCGGGCGATGGATCAGGCCGGCACGCCGGCTGTCCCGGCGGAGTGGTGCGCGCTGCGACTGGTCGAAAACCTCGTGTCCACGTCTTACCTGACCGGGCAGGAGCACGAATGGAAACTGGTCGAGTTTCGCTGTTCCGAGGTCGGCCATCGGGAGGTCCACGTCGAGGCCGAGGCCGGGCAAGGAACCCAGGATCTGGGATTCCGGGCGCTGGCGGATTTCGTGGTGCACGGGATTCCCCGATCCGAGGCTCGCCCGCTCGTCCAGCAAGCGAGTCCCTGACCGGGCACCGACTCCGGCAACGCTGTTCATGAACTGGTAGGACCGATGAGACTGATCGCTCACGTCGTGCTCGCAGGGCTGCTCTGGTCGCAAGCCACGTGCGTGGCTGCCGAGGAGCCGCCTTGGCCGGTGGTCGCCAGGGTGGACCGCCAACCTCTGCGCGCGCAACTCCAGCGCCTGCGGGCGGCCCTGGCGAATATCGGGAGCCCGCTGCCGGAGCAGCTCGCACGCGACCTCGACAAGGCGGGCGACATCGAGGATGACGCGGTCTTCACCCGGCGCGTTCAGGACCTGCTCGAGGCGCACTGCATCGCCGCCGTCGAGCTGGCCCGGGACCGCCGGCCGGTCGTGTTCGTCGCGAAGAAGCCGGTCGAGTTGGACGAGCAAGGCTGGCGGGTCGCTCTCGTGAAGGTCATCAACCCGGATGGACTGCGGGCGCGACTGCGGGTCGACAGCCCGAGCGCCAAGCCGCTCCCGCATGCACTCCCTGAAGAGGTCGATGCGAGATGGCTCGGCCTCTCGATGGCGGACGGCCAGCCCCTGACACCGTCGCTCACCGGGTTGCCGCTCGAGTATCGGATCGTCGAACTGTTCGCCAGGGACGCAGGGCCGAAGACCGCGCGGCTGGAGTTCGCCGCGCCCCTGGGGCGGGCGGCCGGGAGAGACGAGCCGGCGCCGCTGGACCGGGGGAGTTCGGTCTTCGCCGAGTGGCGATTCGACAGGGACGCGGCGGGCTGGCAAGCGGCGAACGACATGACGTTCGGCAATGCCGCCGGCTCGCTGGAGGTGCATGGCAGCGGCGACGACCCATTCATGCAGGTGGCGCTTCCGGATCCCCTCCCGGCGGGAAACTTCGTGATCCGGATCTGGGGCAAGTCGGAGGAGACCGGGGTCGGCCAGGTGTTTTGGTGGACGGAGGACCGACCGGCCCCGGACGGGGATCGCGTGGTGGGGTTTCCCCTCGAAGCGGGCCGGGCGACGCTCTACGAGATCCCGTTCCGGGAGTCAGGCCGAGTGACCGGCATCCGGATCGATCCCAACGGCAAGCCGTGCCGGTGGCGCATCGACTGGATCGAACTGGCCAACGCCGACGGCGGCCAGGATTGGGCGGGGGCCGAGGTGCGGTTCGACGTCCGCCCATCGACCTTGGTCACGTTTCGGGTGCTCGATGATCCCGATCGTCCCGCGATGGGATGCTTCGACATCACCGACACCGCGGGGCGCGTCTATCCGCCGCAGAACAAGCGCCTGGCCCCGGACTTCTTCTTCCAGCGGCAGATTTACCGCGCGGATGGCGAATCGATCCGGTTGCCGCAGGGAACCTACGTGGTGCACTGCTCGCGAGGCCCGGAATCCATCCCGGACGTGCAGGAGCTGGTCATTGGCGAGTCACCCGTCGACCTCACGTACCGCGTGAAACGCTGGGTGGACCCGTCGCGCCGGGGTTATTGGTCGGGCGACCACCACATCCACGCCGCCGGCTGCGCGCACTATGAAAATCCGACGCAGGGCGTGCACCCCCCGGACATGCTGCGGCACTGCATGGGAGAGGATCTCAAGGTGGGGTGTTGCCTGACGTGGGGACCGTGCTTCGATTACCAGAAACGATTCTTCACCGGTCAGCTCGACTCCAACAGCCGATATCCATACCTGATCCGGTACGACGTCGAAGTCTCCGGCTTCGGCTCGCATGCGTCGGGGCACTTGAATCTGTTGCGGCTTCGGGAGCAGATCCCGCCGGGCGGGGCCTCGAAAGAACATTGGCCCACCCTGGGATTGAACACGCTCAGGTGGGCGAAGCGACAAGGAGCGGTGTGCGGTCCGGCGCACTCGTCGATCGGGTTGACACGCTTCGTCGACCGCGTCCCGGGCACGGAGGATCGAGACGGACCGAACGGGTTGCCCACGTTCCGAATTCCCGCCTTCGACGGCATCGGCGCGAACGAGTTCATCATGAATGTCGCCCACCGCGTCGAGGGACCGGACGGCACGCCCGTTCCCGCCGTCGACTTTCTCTCGACCATGAACACCGACCGGACGGCGGAGCTGAACATCTGGTACCACGTCCTGAACTGCGGATTCCAAACCCGCATCAGCGGCGAGACCGACTTTCCCTGCATCACCGGCGAGAGGGTCGGCGTCGGGAGGGTGTATGCGAGAGTCGACGGTGAACTCGAGTATGACCGGTGGTGCGATGCGATCGCTGCAGGCAGGAGCTACGTCAGCGACGGCCGCACCCACTTGATGGAGTTCACCGCGAGGCGAGCGGACGGGCAGGCCGTCGAAAGCGGCACCCAGGGGAGCACGCTGACGCTCGACGGCCCGCAAGCGGTCGCCTTCGAGGTGGTGGCGGCGATGCGAAGCCCGACGGCGCCGGGCCGAGGCACGCAGGAGGCACCAACCGAGCAACGGGTGGAACTCGTCGTCAATGGGTACCCCGTAGCGGCGGAAACCGTGCTCGCCGACGGCCGGGAACGCATCGTCCGCTTCGACCATCGGATCGAGAAAAGTTCCTGGGTCGCTCTGCGGGTCTTTTCCTCCGCGCACACGAATCCCGTTTTCGTGCTGGTCGACGGGCAGCCGATTCGGGCGAACCATCACAGCGCGCAGTGGTGCTTGCGCAGTGTCCAGCAGTGCTGGCGGTCCAAGGAACTGACCTACAGTCCCGCGGAGCGAGCGCTGGCGAAGCAGGACTACCAGCAGGCCGAGGAGGTCTTTCGACAGATCCTGCTCGAGCATGGGGAGCCGCCCCCCTGATTCCCGGCGGTCGTACCATTCGCGGTACGATTCCGACTCGTCAGCCCCGACCAGCCAAAGGACACTTCATGGATCGTTTCCCAGCCCGAACTGGCGGCAAGCGTGCGCGTCTGGACGCGTTGCAGGCGGGAGGCGCGGGGCTGCGCCGTCGGCTTGCGGCACCGCGGACGACCTGGCGGTCGTGGGCGATGTTCGCGCTGGCCGTGGCGCCCGCGCTCGCCGCCGCCGAGGTGTTCGAGCCCGCACGGCTCGAGAAGCGGGCGGTCGTCACCGGGTGTGTCGACCCGATGCAAATGACGGTCTTGGGGAATGGCCGGCTCATCTTCATCGAGCGATCCGGCGCGGTTCGACTGGTCCGGGAACCCACGCAGCCGGCGCCGGCCGTGGAGACCGTGGGGCAGATTCCGGTTGCCGTGTTCGGCGAAGTCGGGTTGTTGGGGATCGCCGCCGACAACGCCTGCGACGAGACGGGCTGGGTTTATCTCTTCTTCTGCCCGCAGGCGAAGCCGGACACCCTGCGACTGAGCCGCTTCACGATCCGTGACGAGCGGCTGATCCTCGACTCCGAGGCGACGCTGCTCGAGTATCCGATCGATACGGCCGGGGCCATTCACATGGGGGGTGGATTGTGCATGGACGCCAAGGGAGACCTGTGGCTCGGCACCGGTGACAACTGCCCGCCGATTCCCGAGCTGCCCGTCGACGCGCGGCCCGGCCGCGAGAACTTCGACGCCTTGCGGTCGAGTGCGAACAGCCAGGACCTGCGGGGCAAGATCCTGCGGATTCGTCCGCAGCCCGATGGGACCTACGCTATTCCGGCAGGCAACCTGTTCACCGACGAGCGGCAGGGGCGGCCCGAGATCTATGCGATGGGCTGCCGCAATCCATTTCGGCTGACGGTCGATCCCGCGACGGGGGCCGTGCTGTGGGGCGATGTGGGGCCGAATATCGCCGGCACCCTGGGGCTCGGCCCCGACGGCTACGACGAGTTCAACCGCACGACGGAGCCGGGCAACTTCGGGTGGCCCATGTTCGTCGGTCCCAACGAGGCCTATCGCACGTTCGACTTCGCGACCCGGCAGGCGGGTGAACTGTTCGCGGTCGAGCAGCCGACCAATCCTTCGCCGAACAACACCGGCCTGCGGGAGCTCCCCGCGCCGAAGCCGGCCTTGATCTGGTATCCGTCGACCGCGTCGGAGCGGTTCCCGACCCTGGGCAGCGGCGGGCGCAGCGCGATGGCCGGCCCGATCTATCGGTATCGGCCCACCGACCCCCTGGGCCCACATCTGCCGGATCACTACCAGGGGCGATGGTTCATCTTCGACTGGACGCGGAACTGGATTCAGACGGTCGAGTTCGATGCCGGCGGCACGGTCGCGCGGATCGAGCCATTCATGCCCGACACATTGTTTCGCAAGCCGATCGACATGAAAGTGGGCGTCGATGGCAGCCTGTTCGTGATCGAGTTCGGAGACAAGTGGGGGGACAACCGTGACGCCGAGATTTCCCGCATCGTGTATCGGCGCGGCAATCGCCCCCCGCTCGCGCGGCTGACCGCATCCCCGGCGGCCGGGCGTGAGCCGCTGCACGTGCGGCTCGATGCCTCCGCATCGGTCGATCCCGACGGCGACCCGCTGGCGTTCGAGTGGGAGGTGAGCGGTCGGACGCTGGAGAGCCGGGAGCCATCCGTCGCCGTCACGCTCGCCGAACGCGGGCCCCAGCGGGTGCGTGTCACGGTCGCGGATCCGGCCCGGACGACGGACCGTCGCGAGCTGACCATCCAGGTCGGGAACGAACCGCCGCAGGTCACCATCCGCGCGCCCCTCCACGGCAGCTTCTTCGACTGGGGGCAAACCATCCACTATCGTGTCGATGTGGACGATCTCGAGGACAACGCGACGCACCGGGGCGCGATTCCTGCAGCGCGTGTGATGACGAGCCTCGAACCGCTGACGCGACGCGGACGCGATGCGGCGCTCGATCCCGGCTTGGCGCTAATGCGCAGGACGACGTGCTTCTCCTGCCACACCACGCGGGCGGCCTCGGCCGGTCCCGCCTACGAAGCCATCGCGAGAAAATACCACGCGGCCGGCGACGAGACGCTGCGCCAACTGGCGGTCAAGATCGTGTCGGGGGGGGCTGGTGTGTGGGGCGACAAGCCCATGCCGCCGCATCCCCAGCACACGGTCGACGAGGCGCGGCAGATGGTTCGCTGGGTGCTGTCATTGGCCAACCAGACCACGACCCAGTACCAGGCGGGCAGGCACGGCTTCTTTCCGGCGACGGCACCCGTCGGCTCGGAACCCTCGGTCGTCGAGCTCGTCGCCCAGTACACCGACGACGGCGTCGGGGCCGGCGACGGCTCCCGGTCGGCAGCCGTCGCGGCCCCGGCCGCTGCCGCGGGCTCGACGATTCCCGCCCTGCGAGGCGAGGATCGCATCGTGCTGCATGCCCGCAGGAAGCGGGCCGCCTTCGCGGATCGGTTTCACGCCGCCCGGACGGTCGACGTGTTCGAAGGCGGCGTGGGCCTGGTCGTCCGTCTGGAGCCGCGCGGCTGGCTCGCGATGGACGACTTGCGACTGGAGGACATCGACCGGGTGACGGTCTGGCTCGACCACAGGTCGACACGGAGCGGCCGGTTGACGCTGCGGCAGCACGCTCCCGACGGTCGCGTGCTGGCGGAGCTCTCGTTGCCCTCCGGCACCGGGGAAGTGGCCGACGACTATCGTCCGGTCACGCTCGCCCTCGCCCCGACCAGTGGCCTCAGCACGTTGTTCCTGGTGTACGAACCACCGCAGGATGGACGGGAGGCAGGGGCCGGCGGCGAACTATCGCTCTCGTGGATCGAGTTTCACGAATCGGCCGAAACCCGCCAGCGGAAGGCGGCGGCCCGTGCGGCCCGCAAGCGGATTCTGCTGATCCCCACGCAACTCGACCATTCCTGGGGCACGCACATGTACACCGACGTGTGCCGGCTGCTGGCGACGACGCTGAACCAGACGCCGGGCGTCGAAGCGACCGTCTGCCCCGATCTGGACTGGCCGAAAGACCAGGCGCTCGTCGACGACGTCGATGGCGTCGTTTTCTACTCGCGACCGGCCGGCGATCTCCTGCTGTCGCCACGTCATCGGGAACAAGCCGAACGACTGCTGCAGCGCGGCGTCGGTCTGACGGCGATTCATTGGGCGACTGGGGCGGAAGAAGAAGTCGGGGCGATGTACAAATCGATCCTCGGCGGCTGGTTCAACTTCGCCTTCAGCAGCCTGGCAGTCGACAGGCTGCCACTCGAGCAGGTGGATCCTCGTCATCCGGTCTGCCGCGGGTGGGAAGGGTATCTCCTGCGGGACGAGTTCTATCTGAATCTCCGGTTCCATCCCGATGCGATCCCGCTGGCGAAGGTCCGCGTGAAGGGTCAGGACCAAACGGTGGCGTGGGTGCACGAACGCCAGGGCGGCGGCCGGAGCTTCGGGACGACGCTGGGGCATTTTCACGACAACTTCGCCGATCCGCGGTTTCGCCGGATGTTGGTCAACGGCATCCTGTGGACGACCGGCCTCGAGATCCCGGAGGGCGGTCTGGCGGTGGAGATCCCCGAGCAACTATTGCAGTTGGAACAGCCCCCGGCGCCCCAGCCGGCACGGGGCTGGACGTACGACCGGCTCCGCGAGGCCCTGGCGCGGCTCGACGCCGGTGCCGCGCCACCCCCCTCGTTCGAGAACGGCAGGCACCTGTTTCAGACGGCATCGTGTGCGACATGCCACGTGCTGACCTCGCCCGACGCGGGGAAGGTCGCGGCCGACGAGGAACTGGAGGCACCGCGGCTCGGCCCCGACTTGACCCGCATCCGGGTCAAGATGGCCGAAGCGGATGATCCCACGGGGGCGCTCTTGCGGGCGATCGTCGAGCCCTCCGCGAGCATCGACGAGCGATATCGGACCGAGATTCTGCAGCTGGAAGACGGCACGGTGATCAACGGCCTGGTGAAGGATGAACGGGACGGCCACGTGTTCGTCGCCATCAATCCCGCGGAACCGAACCAGCTGCGAAGGGTCGCCCTGGACGAGATCGAGGCCCGGCGGAAGACCGACGTGTCGTGGATGCCGGCCGGGCTGCTCGACGCGCTGGACGAGACGCAGGTGCGGGATCTCGTGGCCTATGTGGAGGCGGGCGGCAATCCGAACTCCAGCGCCTATCGGACGCCCACTATTCCGCGGGAGACGTGGGCTGATCCGGGATTGCCGGTCCAGGCAGGGCTCCGGCTCTGGCTGGATGCCTCGCGCATCAACGCCGGCCGCTCCGCCCTCGGCCTGCCCGAACTGGTCGATGGAGCCGCCGTCGGCCTCTGGCCCGATGCCAGTGGCCGGAAGACCCATGCCGGCCAGCGCCGGCTCGACTCCCAGCCGCTCTTTCGGGCGACTCCCCGGGGGAACTGGCTCGAGTTCGACGGCGTCGACGACTCCGTGACAGCCACGCCCAGGTACCTGAAGACCCCGGGCTTCACGGCGCTGATGGTGGTCGCCCCCGAGCACAATCGCGGCTGGCCGGGGCTGCTCTCCGGCAACGCCCTCGGGCGGGATGACTTTCGCACCGGGTTCGCCCTGGATCTGATGCCCGAGCCGACCGAGTCATGGCGGACGATGATGAGCGAAGGCCCCGGGTATCAAGGCGTGGTCAACCTGATGCGGGAGGATCATGCGTGGGGCCAGTTCCTGATCGTCACGCTCCGGAGCGCGCCGGGCGCGGAGGGGCTCGCCCTGCGGATCAACGGGCGGCCGCAGCGAACACGAGAGCGGCCCGCCGAGCCGATTCAGATCGACGAGTTGACCGTGGGGGCACGGTACTGGAGCCACGACCCGCACCTGCCGCCGTTCACCCGCGGGTTCCTGCGGGGTCGTGTCGCGCAGGTCCTCGTCTACGATCGACCCCTGACCGACGACGAACTGGTGGCCAACGAGGTCGCTATGTGGCAACGCAATGAAGGGCTGCTGGACCCGAGCCGGTGAGGCCTCCCCCGGTCGGCGACGGCAGCGCCGATCGTCCCGCTGCGCGGACTGGTCCGCGGCCAACCCAGAAGGAACGCCATGCCCCCGAGAACATCCGCCATCATCATGATCCTGCTGCCGCTCATCCACGCGGCGGGCTGCAGGGAAACGCGGGTCGCCGCAGAGCGGCCGCGGCCGGCTCCGGTGCCGTTCGTCGGCTCGGTCGTGGATGCCGACACCAAGCAGCCGATCGCGGCCCGGGTCTATCTGCAGGACTCCGAGGGAAACTGGCTGTTCGTCCGCTCGGCCAGCGATCAAGGCACCGCGTGGCCGTATGCGGAGGCGTGGGTTCCCATGCCGCAGTCGGTCGAACGGCACACGACCGTTTCGGCCCACCCCTTCACCGTCGATCTGGCCCCCGGGGACTATCAGGTGGTGATCGAGCGCGGCAAGGAATACCTGCCGCTCCACACCCAACTCGAGGTGCCGGCCGGGGAAATGTCGGCGCCCGCCGGGCAGCCGAACCCGGCGCCGATCGAGCGGACCTTCCCGTTGCAGCGCTTCAGCGACATGGCCTCCCAAGGCTGGTACTCGGGCGAGACCCACGTCCATCGGCGCATCGCCGAACTACCCAACGTGATGGCGGCCGAAGAGCTGAACGTGGCCTTTCCGGTCGCCTTCTGGACGACCTCGTCCGCCAAGGCGCCCGACCTGGAGCCTTCCGATCTGCGGTCCCAGGGGCCCTCCCCCTTCGGGCCCCGTGAGGATCGCGGCCCGGACCCGATCTGGATCAATGACCGACAGGTGATCCTGCCTCGGAATACGGAGTATGAAATTTTCTCGATCGGGTCGCGGCGGCACACGCTCGGGGCCGTGTTCATCCTCAACCACCGCACGCCGTTCACCCAGACCGTCCCGCCCGTGGGGCCGATCGTCGATCAGGCGCGGCGGGAGGGAGCGCTCCTGGATCTGGACAAGCACAACTGGCCCTGGTCGCTGATGCTGGTTCCAGTCGCGAAGGTCGACCTCTTCGAGTTGTCGAACAACAGCGTCTGGCGCACCCGCTTCGGCTTCACACAGCCCGGTCAGGCCCTGCCGCCGTGGAAGGAGTTCGAGCAGGAGTCTCCCGGCGAGTTGACCGAGTGGGGCTGGCTCGAGTTCGGGTTCGAGATGTACTACGCCCTGTTGAACTGCGGCTTCCGGATGAGCCCGACGGCGGGCACGGCGTCGGGGGTCCACCCCGTGCCGCTCGGGCATGGCCGCGTGTACGTGCAGACCGGCGACAGGTTCGACCTCGAGGCCTGGCTGGACGGCCTGCGGCGCGGGCGATCGTTCGTCACGACCGGGCCGATGCTGACGGCGCGGATCGGCGACCAGTGGCCCGGCCACGTTTTTGAGGTCGGTGCGGACGATCCCAAGGAGTACCGTTGGGCGGCCGAGGTGGTCAGCCCCGATCCGATCTCACGCGTCGAGCTCGTCGTCAACGGGCAGGTGGAAGCATCGGTCACACCCGAGGCGACGCGCACGAAGGCGGGCGCCTGGCGCTGGTCCGGAACGGGTTCTTTCCGCCTTGACCGGCCGCGGGGCGACGGGGGGGCGGCCGAACCAGCCGGGCAGGGCGCCGCGGGGGACGGCGTCGCCCGGTCGTGCTGGGCGGCCCTGCGAACCTGGTCCGACCAGCCCGACGGGCGGAAACGATTCGCCCACACCGGGGTATGGCACTTCGACGTGGCCGAGCAGCCGCTGGCCCCCGCGCGGCAGCAGATCGACTATTTGGTCGAGCAGCTGGAGACGTCGCTCGAGAAACAGCGGGGGATCCTGCCTGCCGCGGCCCTGGCCGAGTTCGTCCAGGCCCGGGCCGCGTTTCGGGACATCCAGGCGCGGGTCTCCGGCGAGGATGTCTCGCAGCGACGCCCTGCGGCCTTGGAGGCCGACGAGCGATTCTGGCTGGAGAACATGGCGGTCTGGCATCGCTACACGGTCGACGAGATGAGCGGGGTCCTCGGCAAGACGCCCGACGAGGTTCGGGCACGCCTGCAGACCTACGACCTGCTCGAGACCGACCCGGGGCAGGTGCGGCCCGCGAATCGGGTGGCCATCATGCCCTATCCGGGAGGCCGTCACCCACGCCGGGGCTTCCTCGACGGCGCGATCGGTCCGCAGCGGGAGACCAAG
>QWQL01000194.1 GCA_003670825.1 Planctomycetota bacterium | reverse complement strand
GAGCCCGACGGAGGTAATGGTCGATTTCATCCAGGGAGTGGCGAATCCGCGGCGAATCGGGATTCGGGTGGTGATGCCGCCGGCGGTGGCGATCCAGTTTGCGGAGGCCCTGCGGGTGAACCTGGGCATCTATGAGGCGACGTTCGGTCGCCAGCCGAAGGAACCGGAGCCCGTTCCGCCGCCGGGATCGGCCGGCACGCCCCGGGAGGCGTTGGAGGCTTCCACCGCCGGCCCGCGTGGCGAGGGGGTCGGTGCCGCCGCCAAAGCGGATCGTGACGAGGCCAGCCGGTCGGCATCGTCAGCCGCGCACCCGCCACCGATCGCGGATGCCTACGACCAACTCAAAGCGACTGACGACGTGCTGGGCGGGGCGTATGCCAACACGGTCACGATCTCCCACACGGGCAGCGAGTTTCACTTCGATTTCATCAATCGGTGCTTTCCTCGGTCAATCGTCAACGCCCGCGTCTACATGGCCGCCCCGCGTGCCCCAGCCCTGCTCGAATCGCTGAAGCGGTCGCTGCGGATGGGGTGACGGGCTCACCACCGCGGCGGTGGCAGCACCCCGCGACAGCCCGCCGAACCCTGCGACAGCCCGCCCAGCGAGGCGTCACAGCGCTCTCCCTACCGCGACGGGATCGTGGCGTCGGTCTCGAGCGATGTGCCGTCTGGGCCGGTCAGGCTGACGACCACGCGGACGTAGTCGCCCGTCGGCGGCACGCCGGTCCAGCGGAGCGGAAAGTGCATGCCCCGCAGCCGCGTCGTGCGGCGGAAGTGGGTCACCGCCTGGCTACTGGGAATCGTCCAGGTGGCGATGGGGGCCTCGGCGGCGGCCACGTCGTAGAGGGCGATCGAGACCGATCCCTCTGCGGGCACGAGTTTTTCCTCTGCATCACGGGGTTCAAACGTCACCGCAACGCCGTCGCTCAAGCCGTCGCCGTTGTCGTCGAAGCAGGCGGTCGCCGCGGCATTGATCACCAGCCGCACGGGCCGGCCTTCGGCAAGCGGCTGGTCATAGGCCACGGGCAAGGGGAGGGACGACAAGTCAGCCGCAGGTGTCGAGGGCGCGATGGGAATGGCCACGGCGTCGGCCGGCTCGGGCAGCGACAGCGGCGTCGGCTCGGGGGCCGATGACGACGAGGGCTTCACCGGCAGCGGTGGGATATTGTCGAGTGCCGGGGGAGCCAGGCCGCCGCCTCCCGCTGCCGGGCCGCGGATCGCCTCAGGGATCTGCAGCGACGGCGGCACCGACACTGGTGCAGACCCCGGTTGCGGGCGACCGCCGCGCGGCCGACTGACCGGCGCGTCGTCGGAGACGCCGAGTTGCCGCCGCAGGCTGGTGTTCTCGCCAGACAGCGAATCGAGGCGGAGGCACTTGTCTTGCAGGTCGTCTTGGAGCTGATAGATCTGGTCCTCCTGATAGCGGAGTTCCCGCTCCAGAAGCTGCTGGTTTAGGTCGCTCTTGCAGCCCGCTCCGGCAAGGCAGCATCCGAGCACCAGGCCGGCCCAGCGAAGGCCGAATAGTTTCTGTGACAGCATTGAAGCGCCTCCTTGCGCTGGTGAGGCGAGACGACCATCCGGCCGTCGCAGCCCTGCTCTCCCGTTCGATCCGAATCCGGTACGTGATCCTCCTGATCAACCGCGGACCCTAGCCTTGATCCCTGTGTCTGGGATTCTCAGACGACGGCCTTGGTGGCTGGCATCCGATCGATCACCTCGTCGATCAACCGGTAGTCTCGCGCTTCCTGCGCCGACATGAACCGGTCGCGATCGGTATCTTGCTCGATCTTCTCCAGGGGATGCCCGGTGTGTTTGAGCAGGATGCCGTTGAGCTTGTGCTTGATGTTCTTGAACTCCTTGGCGTGGATCATGATCTCCTCCGCCGTTCCCTCCATGCCGGCCAGCGGCTGGTGGATCATGATTCGGGAGTTCGGCAGGGCCCGCCGCTTGCCGGGAGCACCCGCTGC
Source organism: Planctomycetota bacterium (assembly GCA_003670825.1). Taxonomy (GTDB): domain Bacteria; phylum Planctomycetota; class Planctomycetia; order Pirellulales; family UBA1268; genus QWPN01. The sequence continues at coordinate 10,848 of QWQL01000194.1, read as the reverse complement.
GAGCAGCACGGCTCCCATCGACGCTGCCTGCCCGATGCAGTAGGTGGCCACGTCGCAGGTGACAAACTGCATGGTGTCGTAGATCGCCAGGCCCGCCGTCACGCTGCCACCGGGGGAGTTGATATAGAGGTGGATGTCACTCTTGGGATCGTCTGACTGCAGGAAGAGCAGCTGGGCGACGATCGCGTTGGCAACCTCGTCGTTGACCTGCGTGCCCAAGAACACGATGCGGTCCTTGAGCAGCCGGCTATAGATATCCATCGCCCGCTCTTCGCGGCCGCTCTTCTCGATGACGTAAGGGATCAGGGGCATGGCTTTGTTTCCGGGGGGCGTGCGGCGGCGGTCAGTCTTTTTCCTGATCCTCGGCGGCCACCGGCGGCTTGGTCAGCACCTCGTCGACGAGGCCGTAGGCCTTGGCCTCGATCGCCGAGAGGTAGCGGTCTCGATCGGTGTCCTTTTCGATTCGGTCGATCGGCTGGCCCGTGTGGGCGGCGAGGATCTCGTTGAGCACCGCACGCGTCTTGATGATCTCATCGGCCTGGATTTCGATGTCGCTCACCTGGCCGCCGACCTGGCCGTAGGGCTGGTGGATCATCACCTTGGCATGCGGGAGCACGAACCGCTTGCCCTTGGCACCTCCGGCGAGCAGCACCGCGCCGCCGCTGGCGGCCAGGCCAACGCAGTAGGTGGCGACCGGGCACGAGAGGATCTGCATGGTGTCGTAGATCGCCATCGTCGCCGTCACGCTACCGCCGGGGGAGTTGATGTAGAAGTGGATGTCTTTCCGGCGGTTCTCGCTCTGCAGATAGAGCAGCTTCATCACCAGTTCGTTGGCGTTGCCGTCGAAGATCTCTCCCTGCAGCAGGATGATCCGATTTTCGAGCAGCAGGTCGCCAAGCGTCATCTGCCGTTGCCGCTGGTAATCGCGGTGGGCACTCGAGGCCGCGGCGTCGTACACGTTCGAAGCGGACTGCGTCAGGGGCGTGGCGTGGCGTGGCATGGGCTTCGTCGTGGGGTGATCGGGATGAATGACCGGGATCGTCAACGGAACCGTCAGCCGCGGGTGCCGGGGCGGGCCAGCGCCTCGGCCTGCGTGGCGACCGGAATCTCCTCCTCGCCCACGACGACGCCGCAGACCGCATGATCGATCGCTTCGGAATCAGGCCGGGCGAACTCGAAGGGCGTGTCTTTGAAAGACGCATGCGAGGTGATCAGGTCGACGGTCTTCCGCTCGATGATCTGGTTGCGGAGCACGTCCATCAGGCCGCGACGCTCGAGGCTGGCCCGCACGCGGCGAGGCGACTCGCCCGACTGAGCCGCGACGGCGCGGATCTCTTCGTCGTAATCGCCCGGCGTGTCGGCGATCCCCTCGTTCTCGGCAATCCGCTCGAGAATGAAGTGCTCCTTGAGCGCCCGGGCCGTGCTGGCCATCACGCTCTGCCTGAGTTCGTTGACGTACCGCCGGATCGAGTCGTCATCGAAGCCGCTGCGGCGGAGTTCGAGGATGGCCCGCTCGAGTTCCCGTTGGGCCTGCCGCCGGAGCAGCGACGGGGGCAGATCCCACGAGGCCGAGGCCGTCAGCGCACTGGCCATCTGCTGCCGCACCTGGCGGCGGCGGTGCCATTCGAGCTGCCCTTCGAGTTGCTTGCGGATGGCTGCCCGCAGGGCATCAGCCGAATCGAAGCCACCGAGCTCTTCCAGCAGCGTGGAAGTCATCTCGGGGAGTTCCAGCCGTTTCACGTCCAGCACCTTGAGTTCCATCGTCACGTCCTTGCCACGGACGTCCTCGACGGCGGCCTCATCCGACAACCTGATCGTTACCGTGACCGTCGTGCCGGGCTTGGACGTGGCCACGAGCGCTGCAAATCCGGGCAGTTCGGCATCAGCAAACGAGAGCTTGTCGCGAACGATGATCTCGGCCTCGTCGGCCTGCGACAGCACGCGGTCGCCGTCTTTGAAGATCAGGCTGGCGACGATCAGGTCACCGGTCGTGGGAGAACCGTCGTGCGGCACGAAGCGGGCCCGTTCGCGAAGGTGGCCGGCGAGTGCCTCGTCGACGTCGGCCTCGGTAATCTCGCGGGCTGGCCGGGAGATCGCCAGACCCTTCCAGGTGGGCAGATCGAACTCCGGTCGGACCTCGATCGAAAACTCAAACGTCATCGGACCGTCGTCGGGGAGCAGCACCGCGTTGGCATCGAGATCGGGCTCGCTGATCGGCGACAGTTTCTGCTGTTCCGAGACCTGGGTCATGGCATCGGTCAGCAGTTTCGAGCGGATCTGATCGGAGAGTTCTGTCTTGAAGCGACTGCTCACCAGCCGCCGTGGGGCACGGCCCGGACGGAAGCCCGGCAGGAGCGCCGAGGGCATGAGTTCACCGATCGCCTCGTCGCGGTAGCGGTCGATGTCCTGCCGCGGGATCGTCACCTTCACCCGCCGTTGGCAGGTGGAGACAGTGTCGACCGCAACCTCGAGGCTCAGCGACTTCGGGAGCCCGTCAGGGCCCTCCGCCGTGGCGATGGAATCTGGAGTGGCGGTAGGGGATACGTCAGACGCTGACATGAACGGTTCCGGAGCGGGGTCTAGAAGCTGAAACTCTCGCCCACGAGACATCCCGGGGGAGAGCGGTTCAACGGGCAGGAGGTGACGCCATCGGAACCGTGCAGTGGGTGCTCGTTGCAAACGAACACCCAGCGACACGCGCCGACACACGGGACGAAGCGGGTGATGGGATTCGAACCCACGACAACCACGTTGGCAACGTGGTGCTCTACCAACTGAGCTACACCCGCGGGCGACAGCCGGGAACACGACAAAACCACCGAAACAGCGGCCAAGACGCATCCACCGGGAGCCCCGCGATTATAGGGGCGGCCGATGCCGCCGCAAGGTCACCCTCTGGGTGGACCGGGATTTCTGGGGAGGGTGGGTAGGGGTGATTGGAGCGGCGGCAACCCGGTGTAGACTCCGCAGGAACGGGGCTTTCTCCCGTCCTCCCGGTCTGGTGGCTGAGCAGCCCCGCCGACACCTGGGTGGCTCACCCGTGGACGAAAGCCGCATCATCCTCTCGCCGTTGTGCAAGCATCGGACGCTCGTGGTGGGGCTGCCGATCCGGGTGGGGCGTGCCGAACCACCAAGCGAAGGCGATCTCACCGACTTTTTCACGGTCCTTTCATGACGCCCACTCCACGCCCGCCCCGCCGGGTCACGGTGCTCGATCTGGCTGCCGCCCGAGCGGAGGGTCGGCCGCTCACGATGGTGACGGCCTACGATTGGCCGACCGGCCGGTTGGCGGACGAGTCTGGCGTCGATTGCGTGTTGGTGGGCGACAGCGTGGCGATGGTGGTCGCCGGTCGCTCGTCGACGATTCCCGCCACGCTCGAGCAGATGATCTACCACGGCGAGATCGTGGCCCGGGCGGTAACGCGGTCCATGGTGGTGGTCGACCTGCCGTTTCCGTTCCAGCACCTCGGCGTGCGGACGGCGGTGGAGGCGTGTGCCCGCATCCTCAAGGAAACCGGCTGCCAGGCCGTGAAACTGGAGGGTACTGCCGGTCAGGCCGACGTGGTGGCGGGGATCGTGGCCGCGGGCATTCCGGTGATGGCCCACGTGGGCCTCCGGCCACAGGCGGTGCATCAGCTCGGCGGCTATCGGATGCAGCGGGACGAGGAACAGCTCATGACCGATGCCCGGGCAGCGGCCGAGGCAGGCGCGTTTGCGGTCGTGCTCGAGTGTATTCCTCGGGCCGCCGCAGCGACAATCACCGCGGCGCTCCCCGTGCCCACGATCGGCATCGGCGCGGGCCCCGACTGCAGCGGTCAGGTCCTCGTGATGCACGACCTCGTTGGGCTCTCGCCCGACCGTGTGCCGAGGTTTGTGCGGGCCTACGCCGATGTGCGGGGTACGATCGGCTCGGCGCTTGCCCGGTGGCGAGCCGACGTCGAGCGCCGCGATTTTCCGGGACCCGACGAGACGTTGGGATGATCCCGGCGGCGGTCGATCAGGGAATCACGACTTCGTCTGAGATCACGACCGGCTTGCCGGCCGTGATGCCGGCCGGAGTTGGCACGGCGGCGCCCACGCCGGGACCGGGTGAGCCGCCAGGGCCGACCGGCACCGACACGCCGGCAGGCATGCCCCCCTCCATCACCGTGCCGCTACCTCCGCAGGAGTCGCAGCCCGCGGCCGCAGCCGGGGCGGAGTCGCAGCACGGTTGTTGCTGACCGCAGGCCCGCGGCGGGGCTGCGGTCATTGCCGGCGCGGCACCCGGGGGCGTGAATCCTGGCGGCAGGTGGCCGAAGCACTTCTCGTACTTCCAGACCTCGAGCGCGATGTACCGCTCGTTCATCGACTTACAGCCTGTCATGGCCATGATCGCGATCACCGCGGCCGACGTGACGACCCGTCGACCAAAAACCAGTACACGCATCGCTCCGTCTCCTCGGGCGGCTTCCTGAGGTGCACTCGTTCAGATCCGAGCCGAACGCGAGTCCACGCGGTCATCATCGGAAGCCACGCAACACTACCCCATGCCGGGGGCGCGGCAACCTGTGCAAGAGCCGCCTTACCGTGCGGAAGCACCGGGCGTGGAAACATGTGCCGGTCGTGCCGGAGAGACTGTCGAGAGACAACGATCAACGACCAGCGGCGGGACTACAATCAGCCCTTGCGATGACGGATGCGGGCTCGCATTCGGCGTTTTTTCTGGCCTAGTTTGCGTCGACCCTTGCCCGTTTTCTTGACACCCATTCAAAATCTCCACGCGGCGGGCCGCAGAAGTGCGTCCATCACCGTCGCGGAAGGTTGTAAGATGGCTGGGGTTCGGTTGCAAGCATCCCCGGCGGTCATCCGCAGCATGATCGTGTTCTTCCCCACCTACGCCAGCCGCACGGCCACTGGCTGGACGGCCCTGATCGCCGGCATGGTGGCCCGGCCGTTGCCGGAACGGAGCCGCCGGCGGGTGCTCGCGGTGGCCGTTTTACGGCGACTGCTCGATCTGAACGACGCCCAGACGAGTTCCGAGGTCTTCCGGAGGCGGGCCGAGGTATTCCTGTTTCGCCGCGTGGCCGGCCACCGGGTTCGCATTGCCCTGGGGGATCGGATCATCGACGCCGGCCTGTCCGATCGCAGCGGTCACTTTCAGGCACGGGTCGATTTCGACGACGGCTTCGCAGCCTCGTGGGCGTCGCCTGGGGGTGGGCGGCTGGAGTATACCGGCATCACCGACGAGGCAGACACCGACGGCGACGGCGCTCCCACGGCCGCGGGGTCGATTCATCTGGTGGACGTCACGGGCACGTCGGTGATCTCCGACATCGACGACACCGTGAAGTTTTCCAACGTCGCGCATCGCCGCGAACTTCTCCGCAACACGCTCGTCCGCGAGTTCGTGCCGGTGGAGGGGATGCCGGAGGTCTACCGCCGGTGGCGGGAGAGCGGAGCGGCATTTCATTACGTCTCGAGTAGCCCCTGGCAACTCTCCGACTGCCTCTGCCGGTTTCTCGGGGAATCAGGACTGCCCGCCGGCTCGATGCACCTCAAGCTTTTCCGGCTCAAAGACTCGACTCCGCTGGGGAGGCTGCCCACGCGGAAGCGGGCCAAGCGGCGGACCATCGACCGGATCATGGACGACTTTCCGGGCCGGCGGTTCGTGCTGGTGGGCGATTCCGGTGAACGCGACCCGGAGGTCTACGCGGCGATCGCCCGCCATCGTCCGGAGCAGGTGGCCGGGATCATCATCCGTGAAGTGCCCGCGAAGGCGTCACAGGCCAAGGTTCGCGAGCGGCTCGCCCGGATTGCCCGGCGGCTGCCCCGCGACTCGTTCACGATCTTTCAGGATCCCACCCAACTCGCCGATCTCGAGCCCGCCCGGTGACGGCCCGGCCTCGGGCGTCGAAGCCCGGGCTCACCACGGCGAGTCGAAGGCGTTTTGATAGTGCTCGACCACGGCCTTGCCCTGCGGATCGAAAGTGACTGCGACCACGTCGATCCGCACGCTCGCGTCCTCGAGCCGGTGACGGCGGATGTAGGCGGTCGCCAGTTCGGCGATCCGCCGCTGCTTGACGAATCCCACGGTTTCAGCGGGGTGGCCATGGGCGGTGTCTGACCGGGCACGAACCTCCACGAACACGACCGTGCGGCCGTCGAGGGCGACGATGTCGATGTCGCCGCGGAGGATCCGCTCACGGCGGCCGACGATTCGGTAGCCAAGCCCCCGAAGGTAGGCCGCCGCCTCATCCTCGCCGCGGCGGCCGAGTTCGTCCCGGGCGGATGAAGGCACGGGCGGCCTCCCGTCTCAGGTGGTCGCGGCTGCCTTCTTCGACTTGCCGGCAGCCTTCGCGGCAGCCGCCACGTCGTCGCGCTTCTCGCGGAGCCGGGTCGACTTGCCGGAGCGATCGCGGAGGTAGTAGAGCTTCGCCCGCCGCGACACGCCCGACCGCTTGACCTCGATCTTCCCGATCTTTGGCGAGTGCAGCGGAAACTTCCGCTCGACGCCCTCGCCCGCCACGATCCGGCGAACGGTGAACATTTCGCGGCTGCCGGTCCCGCTCTTGGCGATCACGACGCCGTTGAAGATCTGCACCCGCTCCTTCTCGCCCTCGAGAATCCGGGTGTGAACGTCGACGGTGTCGCCGATCTCGAAGCTGGGAACTTCCGACTTGAGGCTCGAGGCTTCGACGGCGGCAAGCAGTTTAAGACTCACGATGGACTCCTTTGGGGTTGGCTCGAAGAGTGGATGGGAGAGGGCTGGTTTCGCCGGACGGTGGCCGCGACGGCCTGGTCGTGCCGCCAGGTGGCGATTCGGCCGTGATCTCCCGAGAGTAAGATCTCGGGCACGGTCAGGCCGCGAAACTCTCGCGGCCTGGTGTACTGGGGGCCCTCGACCAGTCGGTCGGCCCCGGAAAACGAGTCTTGGGCGGCGCTCTCCTCGTGGCCGAGAACACCCGGCAGCAGGCGGGCCACGGCGTCGACGATCACCATCGCCGCCACTTCCCCGCCGGAGAGCACGTAATCGCCGATCGAAACCTCTTCGGCGGCGAGGGTCTGGGCGATCCGGGCGTCGAAGCCCTCATAGCGTCCGCAGACCAGCACGAGCCGTTCGAGCCCGGCCAGTTCCTCGACCAGTGGCTGGTCGAGCCGGCGACCGCCAGGTGTGAGCAGCACGGTGCGAGCCTCAGGAGACCCTGCAGACCGCACCGCTTCAACGCACGACACGACCGGGCCGGGCATCAGTAGCATGCCTGGGCCGCCTCCAAACGGGCGATCATCGACCTGCCGATGCACGCCCTCGGCGAAGTCGCGGATATCCGTCAGCCGGACGTCGATCGTGCCGGCGCGGCGCGCCGCCCCAAGCAGGCTTCCATCGAGGAAGCTCGCGAACATCTCGGGAAACAACGTGACGATGTCGATGCGCATGACAGGGACTGGATCGCCGCGGACGCCCAGCCGACCGGAGGGACGGTGGCGGCCAGGGCCACGATCACTCGGCTTTCGGCTGTTCGGCGACGGGTTCAGCGGCAGGCGTGGTGACCGTTTCGGCCACGGCTTCGGCGACTGTTTCAGCAACCGGTTCGGCAACGGCTGTCACCGCGGCAGCCTCAACTGCCGGAGCTTCGGCCACGGCAACTGCCGGAGCTTCGGCCACGGCTTCCGACTTGACGACGGGCACGAAGGCCGGCTCGCCCGGATCGGGAATGATCCGCGGCATCGCGAGTTTGGCCCGGGCCAGTTCCATCTGCTTGAGGTGCGTGCCGTTGGTGCCGTACTTCTTGATCAGCACGCGAACGGCGTCACTTGGCTGGGCGCCGACCGAAACCCAGTAGTCGACGCGGACGCCGTTGAGCGTGACACGGGCGTCAGTCTCGGGCACGTGCGGATCGTAGGTGCCGAGTTCCTCGATCACGCGGCCGTCGCGGGGATTGCGGCGGTCGGTCGCGCAGATGCGGTAATACTCGCGGTTCTTTCGGCCCATCCGCTTCATTCGAATTGCCACTGCCACGGTCGAGAATCTCCAAAATCCAGAGGAATGCTGAGGGTCTGTCGAGCCCCCTATAGTAGCCGACGTTGGACGGAACCCAAGGCCCGCCCAGAACGCGGTTCTTTTCGGCGGAATCGCCGCGTAATTCTCAGAAAACTTCTCCGCGCGGCAGCCTGGCCTGAGTCACCCTCCGCGTGAGTTTTCGGGCCACCAGAGCGGAGTCCGCCGGTCTCATCCAGGCGATCCTCCACTGCCGAAAGCGACCCCTTGGGGCGACCATCCCTGCGGTGTAGGGTGTGACGTCGGCGGACTCAGGTGTGGTGCAGACCACTGGTAACCCTCCCCCAAGGAGTCGGAACATGAAGTTAGTCGTCGCGTACGTGGATCCGCAGCGGTTCGAGCGGATCCGTGAGGTCCTGCTCGGCCTCGGCTTTCCGTCACTGTCCGCCGTCAGCGCCGCGGGCACGGTCCCCGAGGCTACCGTCACGACCACCTACCGGGGCGCCACGACGGAGCAGCATTCGCGGACGAAGTCGCGGATCGAATGCGTTGTCGGTGATGAGCATGCGTCGACGGTCGTCGACACGATCATCAAGGAAGGCGGCGACCGGACATTCGCCTTCGTCCTCGCCGTCGAGAGTGCGCATCCGGTCGATACGATCAAGACGTAAGATGGCCTGACGGCCGCAACCAAGCAAGCGGCACGAGCACCTCCGCCCACGGTGAGAAACTCCTCGCCGTGAGGCGCGGGTGGCTGCGCCGCTGCCCGCACCAGACGGCGTGCAGACCTGCGACTCGCTGCCTGCCGTCTGGTGGTTATCCTTGGGGTGCATGACTGTCGTCGCCCTCACCATCGCCGGTTCCGATCCCTCCGGCGGCGCCGGCCTCCAGGCCGACCTGAAGACGTTTCACCAGCACGGCGTCTACGGCATGAGCGTGGTCACGCTGGTGACGGTGCAGAACACGCGGAGCGTGTCGGCGGTCGAGGTGCTGTCTTGGCAACTGGTGGTCGATCAGCTCGACGCGGTCATGGCCGACATCCCGCCGGCGGCGATCAAGACCGGGGCCCTGGGCCGGGCCGACGTGATCGCCGCGGTGGCCACGCGGGCCGCGAGGTTTTGCGTTCCGCTGGTCGTCGATCCGGTGATGGTGAGCAAGCACGGCGCGCCGCTGCTGGCCGCCGACGCGGTCGCCGTGCTGGTCTCCAAACTTTTGCCCCTGGCGACGCTCGTGACCCCCAACCTGCCCGAGGCCGCGAGGCTGGCAGGATTCGAGGTCCATGACCTGGAGTCGATGGAGCGGGCGGCGCGAGCGATCGCTGCCCTCGGTCCGCGGCACGTGCTGGTGAAGGGCGGGCACCTCGCCGGCAGCGCGATTGACCTGCTCTGGTCGGACGGCCGGGCGACGGTGTTTCCCGGTGAACGCATCGACACCCCGCACACCCATGGCACCGGCTGCACGCTCTCGGCCGCCATCACGGCGCGGCTGGCCCGCGGTGACGATGTGCTCGCCGCCGTCACCGGCGGCCGGCGGTTCATTCGCGCGGCCATCGCGGGGGCGCCGGGTCTCGGCGGTGGCTCGGGGCCCGTGGATCACTTCGCGCCGGCGGAAACCACATCCCTCCCGATTCCGTAACAGCGCCCGGGCGAGGATACGCCCAAGGCTCCGCGAGCGTTCGCCGACCCCCTTCGCCTACCCGGCCTCGTTTCTGCAGACAACGCTACACATACCGTGGATGAGCTCTAGAGCGCATCCGACGTACGTGGTTCACCGGCTCGGGGGCGGCAAAAGTCGCGTCGCCCGGGCGAGGATACGCCCAAGGCTCCGCGAGCGTTCGCCGACCCCCTTCGCCTACCCGCCCTCGCTTCCGAAGACGACGCTCCACATAAACTGGATCCGCTCGAGCGAGGTCAGTCGCCGTCGCCCCGCTTTTTGCGGCGGGCGTCTTTATCACGCAGTTTTTTCAGCTTTCGCCGTTCGTCGGCCGTGAGCCGTCGGCCGGTGTCTCCCTTGGGCTTGGCGATCCGGGCGTTTGGATTTTGCATCTGCGTCTGAAGTCGCTGCACCTGCTGCATCCGTTCCCGCATGCCGAGGCCTGCCATGCCCTTCATCATCGACGCCATGCCGTCGAACTGCTTGACGAGGTCGCCGACCTCCTGGAGTTCGACTCCGGCGCCCGCGGCGATCCGCCGGCGCCGCGACTGGTCGACGATCCGGGAGGGATTCCGGCGCTCGTCGGGCGTCATCGAATCGATGATTCCGAAGAGTCGATTCATATCCTTCTCGAGATCGGCCCCACCGAGCATCTCCTGCATGCCCCCCATGCCGGGAATCATGCCGAGCACCTTGCCGAGCGGGCCGAGCCGCCGCGTCTGGAGGAGCATCTTCTTGAAGTCGTCGAGCGTGAACTCGCCCGCCTTCAACCGCTCCTCCTGCCGCTTCATCTCGTCTTGGTCGAACTTCCGCTGCGCCTCCTCGACGAGCGAGACGACGTCGCCCATGCCGAGGATCCGCCCCGCCAGCCGCTCGGGATGGAAGTCCTCAAGAGCCTCGATCTGCTCGCCGGTGCCGATGAACTTGATCGGCACGCCCGTCACGCTCTTCACCGAGAGCGCCGCGCCGCCGCGGGCATCGCCGTCGAGCTTCGTCATGATGACGCCGTCCAGCTCGAGGGCCTCCTGGAATGCCGCAGCACTCCTCACCGCATCCTGGCCGGTCATCGCGTCGACCACGAGATACACCTGGTCGGGGCCCACGGTGCGGTCGATCCGCGAGAGCTCCTGCATGAGGGCCTCGTCGATCGCGAGGCGGCCGGCGGTGTCGAGGATGACCGTCGAGATCCCCTCCTTCTTCGCTCGGGCCACGCCCGCCTG
>QWQL01000067.1 GCA_003670825.1 Planctomycetota bacterium | reverse complement strand
TGGGGGCTCGTGATTCTGATGCCGCTCGGGGAATCGTCGTTCGAGGTCCTCGGGCGGATCAGCAACATCGGGTTCGGGATGCTCTTTCTCTGCTTCTGCCTGCTGGCCTGGCGGCGGTCGGCGGATCGCTCGCGACCGTGGCGGATCGCCACGGCGGACATGGGCGTGTTCTTGTGCGCGACCACCAACCCGCTCTGCTTCCCGATCGTGGTAGCCGATTACGCACTCAGGGGCCGCGGCCTGTGGCGGGGCGGCGTGCCGCTCCGCACGATCCTCAGCCGCAACGGTTCGGCCCGCAGCGCGGCGGGTCTCGCCGTGGCGCTCGTGGCGGCGGCCTGCGGCATGGGGCTGCTCGAGCCACGACCCAATCCGTTCCTCAAGGACACGATCAGGGGAAGCGAACTGGTCGAGGCCGTGCTGGCCCGACCGTTGCTGTTTCCGTTCGTATTCCCGTTTTATTCAGGGCTGAGCGACGTCACCGCCGTGGCGGGCCTGGCGGTGCTGGCCGGCGTCGCCTGGTGGCTCACGGCCCCGGCCTCGAACGACCGCAGGCTGATGGCCGCGGCTGGCGGCGTGGGGCTCTATGCGGCCGTGGCCACGGTCGTGATGCGGCCCGGGCTCACCCGCGTGCTCGACGGCTACTCCACGACCATGCTCGACCGCTACTACTACGGCTCGTCGCTCTTCATGACCGCCGCCGCGTGTGTCGCGGTGTCGGCTGGCCTGCGGTGCCGCACCGCCGGGCGGCGGGGCGTGGCGGCCATCTGCGGCATCCTGATCATCGCGGTGTACGCGGGGGGCATCGCGACGCTCGTCGAGACCGGCCGGTCGCGCTGGCACGATCCGCCGGCTCACGACTTCGCCTCGGCCGTCGCTGCGGCGGCCGCCGAGCCGACCGACGCGCCGTTGGTCCGCGTGCAGCTTCATCCCCGGGCCTGGCATGCAAGGTTTCCCATTGCCGCGGTCCGCGCCACCGCGATCGCGGTGGCGGCCGACGCCCTCCGCCGCTGAGCGTCAGTCGCCGTGCGGCTCGGCCTCGATCGAGGCCGACATCGACCCCGCGGAGCGGGCGAGCAGTCGGTCGGCACCGAAGGCGTGGATCTGGTCGCGCTTCAGTTCGGCGTGCTCCTTCGTCGTGGTGAGCACCACCACGCGGCCGTCGCGGTCGACCCGCTTGGCGAGCGTGAAGCCGGTCTCCCGCGGATGGCCAAACAGCTGCCGCAGCATCGCGATCACGTACTGGTAGGTGTGGTCATCGTCGTTCCAGAGCACCACGTGATACCGTGGCTGCCGCTGCGGCCGCGGTGCCTGGCGCGGGTCGTCGGTCACGGCGGCCGATGGTGCGGGATCGGCAACGGCACTGGCGGAGGCGGGCATGAGTCTGGCAAACTCCGGAACCGGCAGGAGGGCGTCCACACCCCCCGCTCAGTATAAACGTGGGTGCACGCCCGTCGCCCGCGACCCCGCCAGTTCCCTCTCCGTCGGAGTTCCCCGTGCTCGACCGCCGTTTCGTCGCCGACAACGTCGATCTCATCATCGCCAACTGCGCGGGCCGTGGCTCCACGGCCAACGTGGCGAGGTTCGCCGCCCTCGACAAGCTGCGGCGGCAGTTTCAGGCCGATATCGATCGGCTCAACGGCGAGGCTGGGCAGATCAGCAAGTCGATCGGCAAGGCGGCGGACGCCGCCGATCGGGAGGCCAAGAAGGCCGAGGGCCGACGCCTGCGGGAGGAGATCTCGGCCCTGGAGACGAAGTCGGCCGAGATCGTGGCCGAGGCCGACGCTATCCTCCGGACGATTCCCAACCTTACCCACCCCGCCGCACCCGTCGGCGGCGAGGATGCCGCGGTCGAGTTCCGCCGCGGAATCACGCCGCCTCGGTCGTTCGAGTTCAAGCCGCGGGACCATGTCGACATCGGTGAGCAGCTGCGGCTCTTTGACTTCGAGGCCGGGGCGAAGGTGGCCGGCCACGGGTTCTACTTTCTCACGAACGACGCCGTGCTCCTCGAACTGGCGTTACAGCGGTACGCGGTCGAGCTCCTCATGAAGGAGGGCTTCACCGTGATGACCACGCCCGACCTCGCCCGCGATACGATCCTCGAAGGCACGGGCTTCATGCCGCGGGGTCCGGAGACGCAGATCTACTCGATCAACGATTCCGACCTCTCATTAATCGCCACGGCCGAGATCACGCTCGGGGGCGCCTATCATGAGCGGATCTTCGATGCCGACGAACTGCCCGTGAAGCTCTGCGGCATCAGCCACTGTTTCCGCACGGAGGCCGGGGCCCACGGCCGAGCCACCCGCGGCCTGTACCGCGTGCACCAGTTCACCAAGGTCGAGATGTTCGCCTTCGCGCTGCCCGAAGCGAGCGAGGCGATGCACGACCAGCTGCTCGAACTGGAGTGCCGGATCTTCGACGGCCTCGGCATTCCCTACCGCGTGATCGACACCGCCTCCGGCGACCTGGGCGGCCCGGCCTACCGCAAGTTCGACCTCGAGGCCTGGATGCCGGGCCGCGGCGAGGCGGGCGAGTGGGGCGAGGTGACGAGCACCTCCAACTGCACCGACTACCAGGCGCGGAGGCTCGCTCTCCGCTACCGGAAGCCGGGTGAGAAGGGGACGCACTTCGTGCACACGCTCAATGGCACGGCCGTCGCCATCAGCCGGGCGATCATCGCGATCCTGGAAAACCACCAGAACGCCGACGGCACGGTGACGGTGCCCGAACCGCTGGTGGCCTGGATGGGGAAGCAAACAATCGGAGCCTGACGCCACCCATGACGCTGCCCCACGACTACCGCATCAGGCTCATGCAGCCATCGGACTATGCCGCCATCAGCGGAATTTGCCGGGTCGTCTATCCGCACGACGTCCCCTACACGGCCGAGGAACTCGCCACGCACCATGCCTTGTATCCGCAGGGTCAGTTCGTGGCCGAGCACGTGCCAACGAGGCAGCCGGTGGGCGTGCATTTCACCCTCCGGCTGCGGATGGCCGCCTACCACGTCGACGACCCGTGGGACGTGCTCACCGCCCAGGGCACGTTCGCCGACCACGACGCGAGCGGCCCCACGCTCTACGGCGCCGACGTGTTCGTGAGCCCCGACCACCAGCACCACGGCCTGGCCCATGCCCTGACCGATGCCACCCGTGGCCTGGTCACCGCCGAGCAGTTGTGGCGGATGGTCGGCGGCAGTCGACTGCCCGGGTACGCTGCCGTCGCCGACGTTCTGCCGGCCGACGAGTACGTGCGGGAGGTGGTGGCCGGCACCCGCATCGATCCGGTGCTGTCAGCCCACCTCAAAGACGGCTGGCAGGTCGTGAAGCCCATTCACGGCTACCTGCAGCACGATCTGGAGAGTGCCAACTGGGCCGCGGTGATCCAGTGGGTGAATCCCGAGTGCCCGCCTCCCCCGGAGTTCGTGCTCCGCTGAGCCGCAGTCGCTCACGCGATCACCACTTGAGGCCGAACTTTTCCCCTTGCGACTGGCCGCTGCCAGTGCCTCCCTTGAGGAACGCATTTCGCTTCTTCGTCACCGGCGGTGGCGGCGACTCGGGCTCCTCGGCAGCGTGTTCGTTGGCGGGGCGATCCTTGGCGGCGGGTGCCGGGGCAAGGGCCTTGATGGAGAGCGACATCCGCTGCTCGTCGGGATCGACCGAGATCACGCGGCACTCGACCTCCTGCCCCTCGCGGGCCACGTCGGCCACGTTGCGGATGTGCCGCGTCGCGAGTTCCGAGACGTGCACCAACCCCTCGACGCCCGGTTCGAGTTTCACAAACGCGCCGAACTGGGCGATCCGGCTGACCACGCCCTTCACGACCGAGCCGACGTGATACTTGTCGGCGGCACGCTTCCAGGGGCTCTCGATCAGATCACGAATCGAGAGGCCGATCTTGCCGGTCTGTTGGTCGACCTTCTTGACGATGACGCGGACCTTCTCGCCGGCCTTGAGCACGTCGGTGGCGCTGGCGACCCGGTCCCACGAGAGTTCGCTGACATGGATCAGCCCCTCGACACCGCTGCCGATATCGACAAACGCGCCGAAGTCGCGGACCGAGCGGACAAGACCATCAAACTCGTCCCCAGGCTCGAGTGTTTCGAGTAAAGTGACCTTGGCGTCGGCCGCCTGCTTCTCGATCACCGCCCGTCGGGAGAGCACCAGGCGGCCGGCCGCCGGCACGATATCCGTCACGAGACTATCGAGCGTCTGGCCGACCATCTCCTCGAGATTCTCAATCCGCCACGTGCTCACGAGGCTCGCTGGCATGAATCCGCGAAGCCCTGCGACCTCGCACTCGAGGCCTCCCTTGTTGGCAGCCGTGACCTTGGCCGCGACGATCATGCCGGCCTGGAGTTGTGACCAGTCCTCGACGGCAATGGCCCGATTGGCGAGGCCAACGTCGTAGAGGTTGTCATCGTCGTTGCGGCCACCGACCGAAACGTCGATGGAATCACCGACCGCGGGCAGGTCGATGCCGGCGTCGAGGAGGCCGGCGAGTTTCATGGCCCCTTGGCGGCGACCGCCGAGGTCGACAAAGGCGGTGTCTGGGCCGATCGCGAGCACGGTGGCCGTGAGCCGCGTGCCAGGATCGATCGGGGCTTCGGACTTCGCGGAAACGCCCGCTGTCATCAGATCGTCGAGGGCCACGCCCTCCAGGGCCGCCTCGAAGTCGGCCTCGAGATCCTCGTCGAGCGCGGCTCGAATGTTGGGGACGGCCACCTGCCGGGCAGGCGGCAAGGCGTCGGCGAATGACCGGGGCTTGTCGTCGCGGCGGCGATCGCGGCGGCCGCGACCACGGTCTTCCCGAGGGCCACCGCCAGCGGCCGGTTGCTCTCCGGGAGTGGGTGCCGCGGGTGGGGCAGTCTCACCGACTCCCGCGGCACTGCTCGGCCCGCCATCGGCAGACGGAGCCGCGACAACGGGTGCGGGGGCATCGCCGGCCGATCCAGGCGTGGCCGTTGCCACGTACTGGTACGCGGGGGCCAAGGTAGGGGCCTTCACGCCGGGCCGTTGCGTGCCGATCGGAATGCGGCGGGCAGACACAGCAGACGGCGAGTCGGGCGTCGAATCGACGGACTCTGTCGGCTCAACGGACGAAGGATCGGGATTCGTGCTCATGAGGGGCGGCTCGTGGGGCGCGGCGTGCGTCGAACGATGGCCGCCGGAGACAACAAAAATACTGCGGGAAACAGGACTTGAACCTGCACGGTATTACTACCACCAGGCCCTCAACCTGGCGCGTCTGCCAATTCCGCCATTCCCGCGGCAACAGGATCGCGAGGGCACGAATGACGGCCACCGCAATCCCAGACGAGATCTATTCTCAACCGGTTCGCCGGTCAGTCAAGCGACCGCACCGAAACGGCCTGCGGACGAAGCCGCCGCTCCTGCAAGGAGTCGACAACGGCGTGAACTGCCGATACCAGGGCGAACACCGCGACGGTCCAGGCGGCATCTCCCAGCGGCATCCATTTGTAAAACGGGAGCGCTGCGGCGAAGCAACTGGCCAGACCCGAGAGCGTGTGCGGGTAGTCGGCCCGGAACAGCCAATGGGCCAGGTTCGTGCTGAAGAAGAAGACGAGCGAGCAGGCCAGGCTGCCCCCCACGACTGCCAGCCACCGCGGCCGCTCCCGGCCGAGGAGCCCCGCGGCACCAAGCAGCACCGGCCAGGCGATGACGGCGTACACAACGGCGGCAATCGCCAGATCACCGTAGGCGGGCAGCCAGAGGTTGCTGATCGCCAGTGCCGCCACCGGCACGCTCGCGGCGAGCAGCAGGTTTGGGAAGACGTAGCCGGCCGCAAGTGCCACCCCGGCAAGCGGCGTGGCATGCCACATGGGCTCACCGTTCCAAGTCGGCTGCCAGAGCCGGCCGAGCACCGCGATGGCGACCAACGCCATCCAGGTGGCGGACGTGGCTGCCGGCGGGAGTTGCCAGCGAGCCGGCCCGTCCGACCACAACCGAGCGGGAGCACTGACTTCGTGGTTCGGCATGGATCTGTCGACCTCCGTGTGTTCGGATCCGGCCCGGCCACGGCAGTCCGCTGCGGCCCGGAAAAACTCCCGATACACTAGCGGTTTCCATGCCCCAGGCAAGCGATTCCGCCGGAACCACCCCGAAATGCCCGCGATCGAACGGGAACTGGAGACGCTGACCGTCGAGCGGACCGCCGACGGGTTCGTGCTGCTCACGGTCAGCGTTCCCGGCCATCGCCAGAATCTCCTCACGCCGCAGGCGGTCGCGGACCTGTCTAAGGCACTTAATGATATGGCCTGCGGATCGGCCCCGAGGGGCGTGATCCTGCGGTCAGGACGCCCGGGCAGCTTCTTCGCGGGCGTCGACATTGCCCGGCTGGAGGAACTCCGCGGCCGGCCCCCGGCGGAGATTGCCGCCCTCTGCGACCGTGGGAAGGCCTTGCTCGCCAGGCTCTCCGCCAGTTTCCCCACCGCCGCCATCATCGACGGCGTCTGTCTGGGTGGCGGGCTCGAGCTGGCCCTCGCCTGCGATGTGCGGGTGGCGACGGCCGCGGGGCACACCATGCTCGGGCTGCCAGAGGTCAAACGCGGGCTCTTGCCCGGGTGGGGAGGCACCGTCCGTCTGCCGCGGCTGATCGGTCCCGGGCCGGCCGTCGAACTGGCCTGCTCGGGGGAGAGCGTGGCCGCTTCAGCGGCCCAGAGGCTCGGGCTCGTCGACGCCTGCGTGCCGGCTGATCAGGCGCTCGACACCGCCTGCCTGCTGCTCACGGTTCGCGGAGACGACGGCTCCCTCGCCGCCCGCCGCCTGCGGATGGCCCGGCCGGTCGACCTCGATCCCGTGGAGCGAGAGTTTCTCGAGTCCACCAGTGCCGCGGTGATGCTCGGCCGCACCGGCGGCCACTATCCCGCCCCGCCGGCCATTCTGCAGGTGATCCTCGCCGGATCGGCCGGAACCGCCGAGAAGGCGGCCCGGATCGAGTCGGCCGCCTTCGCGAAGCTCGCGGCGACGCCGGTCGCCCGCAACCTGCTCCGCGTGTTCTCCATCGGCGAGCGAAACCGCCGCGACGCCGGCGTCGGCGACGACAGCGCTGCGGCCGCGATCGAACGTGCGGGCATGACCGCCCCAGCCATCATCGGGGCCGGCATCATGGGGGCAGGCATCGCCGCCAGCCACCTGCGGGCCGGCTTCTCAACTGCGGTCCTCGACCTCAATCAGGACGTGCTCGCGGGTGCGGTGCCGTCGATTCTCGAGGAGGCCGCGTGGGACCGTGCCGCCAAGCGAAGCGACCCGTCGCGGGCCGTCGAACTCGCCGGTCGGCTCAGGGTGTCGACCGTCATGGCGTCGATTGCCGGGGCCGACATCGTGATCGAGAGCGTGACCGAGCGGCCCGACGTGAAGCAGCAGGTGCTCGCCGAGATCGAGCAAACGGTCGGCGCGGAGACGGTGATCACCACCAACACCTCGACCAACCCGATCGCCCGCCTCGCCGCGGGGCTCACCGATCCCACGCGGTTTTGCGGCCTCCACTTCTTCAATCCCGTCCGCCGAATGACGCTCGTGGAGGTCGTCCGCGGCCCCGCGACGAGCGACCGCACGGTGGCCATCGCCGTGGCCCATGCGAAGCGGCTCGGCAAGTGCCCGGTGGTGGTGAACGACAGTCCTGGCTTTCTCGTCAACCGCATCCTGATGCCTTACCTCCACGAGGCGGGAGAACTGCTCCGCGAGGGCGTGCCGGCGGAGCGGATCGATCGCGTGTCGCGGGGCTTCGGGATGCCGATGGGGCCGATCGAGCTCTACGACATGATCGGCCTCGATACGGCCTTCTATGCGGGGCTCGTGCTGAGCGCCGCCTACGGCGACCGCATCGAGGCCTCGCCCGTGATCCCCGCGCTGGTCAAGGTGGGCCGTCTGGGCCGCAAGACGGGGGCAGGATTCTATCGCTACTCCGGTGCCGGCCAGAAGGAACGGATTGTGGCCGTCGACGAGACGGCCGCCGCGGCGATCGCCCGCTACACCCATCCCACGCGGGAGTCGAGCGACCGTACGATCGTCGATCGTCTGTTCCTGCCGATGCTGCTCGAGGCGCTCCGTGGCCTCGACGAGGGGCTCGTTCGCGACGGCCGCGACATCGACCTCGCCGTGATCCATGCCCTCGGATTTCCTGCCTTCCGCGGCGGGTTGCTCGCCTGGGGCGATTCGCTCGGCGCCGCGGAGATCCTCCGACGGCTCGAGCCGCTGGCCGACCTCGGGCCGCGAATGCATCCCACCGACCGGCTCCGCGGCCACGCGGCGAGCGGCCGGCCGTTCACCGAGTGACCGCAGCACGCCACGCATGATGCACCACACCTCTGCCACGCTCGATCCCGCCACCACGCCCGTGGTGGTTGCCTGTTGCCGCACGGCCGTCGGCCGCTCGCATCCCGAGCGCGGGATCTTCCGCAACGTGCGGGGCGATGACCTCGCCAGCGCGGTGGTGCGAGCCGTGGTGGAGCGGAGCGGGGTCGATCCAGCGACGATCGAAGACGTCCTCCTCGGGGTCACGCAACAGCGGGGCGAACTGGGGGGCAACGTGGCCCGCACCGTCGGCCTGATGGCCGACCTGCCCTTCGCGGCGGCCGGCACGACGGTCAACCGGCTCTGCGGCTCGTCGCTCCAGGCCCTCGCGCAGGCCTGCCACGCGATCGCCGCCGGCGCCGAGAACGTGCAGGTGGTCGGCGGCGTGGAGCACATGCACCACCTGCCGATGGAATCGGCGATCGACATCCATCCCCGGGCCTTCGCCCGATCGAGCCGCGGAATGCTGTCGATGGGTCTCACGGCCGAGCAGCTCGCCAGCCTGCATGGCATCCCGCGGCGGCGGCAGGAGGAGTATGCCCTGGCGAGCCACGAAAAGGCCGCCCGCGCCGATGGCGCGGGGCTCTTCGACGACGAGCTTGTCCGCGTGTTCGGTCACGACGAGGCGGGCGGGCTGATCGAGGCGGTTCGCGACCAGTCGATCCGCGGCGACACGAGTCTTGAGGCGATGGCCGCGCTCGAGCCGGCGTTTCTGCCGAAGCTCGGCACGATCACCGCGGCAACGAGCGCCCCCGTGAGCGATGGCGCTGCCGCCCTGCTCGTGATGTCGGCGAGCGAAGCCGCTCGCCAGTCGCTCGAGCCGCTGGCCCGGGTCGTGAGCACTGCCGTGGTGGGCGTGCCGCCGGCCGCGATGGGCACCGGCCCGATCGCGGCGACGCGAAAACTTCTCGCGCGGGTCGCGCCGCTGGGCCTCACGCTCGCCGACATCGACCTCGTCGAGCTCAACGAGGCCTTTGCGCCGCAGGCCCTCCACTGCATCGACTCACTCGGACTCGACGCCGCGAAGGTGAACGTGCGGGGCGGGTCGCTGGCGATCGGCCATCCGCTGGGCGCCAGCGGCGCAAGGATTGCCACCACGCTCCTGCATGCGCTCCGCGACGGCGGCGGCCGCTTCGGCTTGGCCACCATGTGCATCGGTCTCGGCCAGGGGATCGCCGTGCTCTTCGAACGGATCGAGCGATGAGCACCGTCACGACCGCCGCGTCGAGCCCGGGGCGTGCCGGCGACCGAGCCCCGGCCGAGTCGCTCGTGGAACTGATGCACCGCCGGCTCGACGATGCCGCCGATCGCCGTGCGATCGTCGACACGCTGGCGGAGGCCGTCACGCCGGCGGAAGCGGGGCCTGGCGACACCCGCGCCACCGCATGGACCTGGGGCGAACTGATCGCGGCCGCGGTGATGCTCGCCGATGCCTTCGCCGCCGCGGGGCTGGCCCCCGGCGATCGCGTCGCGCACGTCGGCCCCCACGCCCCCGACTGGATCCTCGTCGACTTCGCCTGCCTGCTCGCTGGCGTGGTGCATGTGCCGCTGCATGCCGCTGCGACCCGCAGCGAGCAACTCGACCAGCTCGCCTGGCTCGAGCCACGCGGGGTCGTGTTTTCAGCCGCGGCGGTTCCGGGCGGAATCTCCGCCCGCGATGTTCGGGGGCGGATCGTGATCGAGGTCGGGGCAGGTGGGCCGCAGGCGGCTGTGGGGCTCGCCGGCTCGGGATGGCGGGGGTTGGCTGCCGCTCCCGAGGCCCTGGTCGATCGCGTGGCCCTGGTCGATCGCGTGGCCCAAGCCGTCGAGCGGTGCGACCCCGACGCCGCCGCCACGATCGTGCTGTCGTCGGGCACCACTGGCATGCCGCACGGTGTGCTTCACTCGCAGCGGTCGCTCGCGGCCAATGCCGCCGCCGCAGCCGACGTGTTTCTCGACGACCCGCGAGACGTGCGGCTCTCGTGGCTGCCGATGAGCCACGCGATGGCCCGGACGGGCGACCTCGGCACGGCGCTGGTCCGCGGCGGCTGCCTGAGCGTGGTGCGGCACCGCACCCGCGTGCTCGATGCCTGCCGCATCCTGCCGCCGACCGCGATCCTCGGCGTGCCCGCCTTCTATGAACGGCTCGAGCGGGCCGCGGCGTCGGGGCGGATCGTCGACCTCGCCGCTGCCCTCGGGGGCGACATCCGTGTCTGCGTGTCGGGGGGCGCGCCGCTGCGGCGGCGGACGGCTGAGTTTTTCGCCGCGCGGGGCGTGCCGCTCGTGGAAGGGTATGGCCTCGCCGAGGCCGGGCCCGTGATCGCGCTGTCTAATCCGCGGATGGCACGGAGTGGCACCGTGGGACTGCCGCTGGCCGGGATTCATGTGCGGCTCGACGAGCGGCCCGCAACGCGGGGCCAACTGCTCGTGAGCACGCCCAGCCGAGCGCTGGGCATCCTGATGCCTCCAGTCTCTCCCGGTGGGCCCGCTCAGGTGTCGCCTGCCGACTCCGGCGACGGCTGGCTCGAGACGGGCGACCTCGCGGAGATCGACGACGCGGGGCACGTGCGGATCACGGGCCGGCTCCGCGACACGCTCGTGCTGTCGAACGGCGTCAAGCTGCCGCCGGCGGCCGTGGAGGCGGCGCTCGCGGAGGACGACGCCGTGGCACAGGTGTGCCTGGTGGGCGCCGGGCTTCCGCGGCCGGTGGCGATCATCGTGCCCGAGCCCGAGGTCCTGCGGGGAGCGATCCACCGGATGGGCCTGCGGGTCTTCAGCCGCCGGCAGGCTGTCGGCCATCCGCGAGTGGCGGCCTGGCTTGCGCGGCGGCTCGCGCGGCGGCAGCGAGCGCTGCCGCAGGCCTGGCGGGTGAAGACGTTCCTGCTCGCCGACCGCGGATTCGACGCGGCGCACGGCGAAGCCACCGAGTCGCTCAAGCTCAAACGGGAGGCGATCGCGGCGCACTTCCGCGACCGGGTGGGGCGCGCCGCCGCTGCCGCCCGGAGCAGCGAGGGAGGAACCATGAGCGAACCTCTCCCCGCGGCCGACGGTGGGTCGTGGCTGCCCGCCGCCCTCTGGCAGGGGAGGGCAGGCGGCTTCGCGGCCGCGGCGTCCAGCGCCGCGGAGCCGCTCTCGAATCGTGCCGAGGCGGTCCTCGACCGTGCGGAAGTGGAGATCGCGAGGCTGCGGGCTGCGGGCCAGCTCTACGACCCGTTGGCAACGCCGCCAGCGGTCGCGCCGCCAATCGACGACCCGCCGCCGCCGCAGACCGGCACGTTCTCCGCCGTGGCCGAGGCGGTGCTCGGTGAGGCCGGGCTCTGGGGGCTGGCCGTGCCGGAGGCGTTCGGCGGCAGCGGCGTGTCGATGCTCGATCTCACGCGGGTGATCACGCGACTGGCGGCGAACGTGCCCACGTGCGCGGGCCTGCTCGCGGTGCACTCGTCGATCGGCGCCGTGTCGGCG
Source organism: Planctomycetota bacterium (assembly GCA_003670825.1). Taxonomy (GTDB): domain Bacteria; phylum Planctomycetota; class Planctomycetia; order Pirellulales; family UBA1268; genus QWPN01. The sequence goes on along the minus strand of QWQL01000067.1, from coordinate 1,128 downwards.
GTGACAGGCTTCGGCAGCGTGGAGCAGCAGGCCCGGCTACTGCCTGGTCTCGCTGCCGGACGGCCGCTCTCCATCTTCGGGGCCACGGAATCGGATGCGGGCTGCGACCTAGGACGGGTGCGGGCGACGCTCGAGCGGCGTGCCGACCGGCTCCTGCTCACCGGCACCAAGATGTTCATCACGGGGGCGACCCACGGGCGGCTGGTGAAGCTGCTGGCCATGCTCGACGGCCAGCCGGCGGTGGTGGTTGTGCGGCTACCCGAGGCCGACACGCCGACCTTCCGGCTCCGCCGCTATTCGCTGCATCCACTCAAGCATGCCCACAACGCCGCCCTCGAGTTCACGGCGTTCGACGTCGACCCGGCCGACGTGCTCGATCCCGGCGGCTCGGCCGACGCGATGCGGATCGTCTGGCACGGGCTGAATCGCGGCCGGGTGACGCTCGCCGCCCAGGCCGCCGGCACGTTGCGGCTGCTCCTTGCGCAGGCCACCGCCCATGCGGCGGAGCGGATCACCTGGAAGCAGCCGATCGGCTCGCGGCAGCTGGTGCAGGGCAGGCTGGGCAGGATCGCGGCGTCGATCGTGGCCTGCGATGCGCTCTCCGCCTGGGGGGCGATGGCGATCGATGCGGGCCAGAGCGGCGAGTGGGAGGCGATCACGGCCAAGGTGGTGGCCAGCGAGTGCGTCCGCGAGGCGGCGATCGATGCCCTGGGGGTGCACGGGGGCCGGGCATTTCTCGTGGGCCACCCGCTGGGCGATTCGTTCCACGATCACTTCGCCGTCACGGTCTACGAGGGAGAGAGCGACCTGCTCGGCCTCGCGCTCTTCAAGGGACTTGCCAAGCAGCATCCGCTCGCGGCGCTGCCCCGCGAGGCTTCGGCCTCGCGGCGGGCTGCCGCCTGGCTCCGCTGGCGCGTGGGGACGCTGGCGGGCACGCCCCGGCAGGATGCGTCGATCCTCGACCGCCGGCTTCACGACCATGCCCGGCAGGCCCGCCGTCAGCTCTCCGCCGCTGCGATTCGTATCGACCGGGCCGTTCGCCGCCACGGCCGGGGGCTCGCGGAGCGGCAGCTCGAGATCGCGGCCCTCGCGGCGGAGGTTCGCGCGGCCGCCAGCATGCTGGCCGTG
>QWQL01000066.1 GCA_003670825.1 Planctomycetota bacterium | reverse complement strand
TCCCTCGTCGTGCATCAGGCTCACGGGGATAGAGAACGGCCCGCGAAACCCGCTCAGCCCCGGCCGGCTGCCAAAGTTGTCCTATGCCCACGAGGTTTTCTGGCACGGCTGGCAAAAGCAGTCCGATGAGCGTCGCGATGATCGCGATCACGACCAACAGTTCAACCAGAGTGAAGCCCAGGCTCGACGGCCGGCCAGCAGACCGGTTGTCGGGCGGAAACGTTTGGGGCTGGACAAGCCGCGACACGCGTGATCCTGCTCAACGATCGGTGCTGCCCTGGCTCCGCGTCACGAGCGGAGTCGGAATAAAAGTGTACACCAGGTCTTTGATCGAGCGAGCCTCCGGCTCAGCGCTGGGCATTCAGCCCCGGGAGCCCCGGCAGCGTTGGCGGCCGCACCCGCCGCTTCGGTTCCTCGAGGCTCACCAGAAACGCCGCCAAATCGGCGAGGTCTTGCTTGTTGAGTCCGAGCGGCTTGAGGTGGGGCGACTTCACCGGAAACCGCGGGTCACCCTGCTGGGACTGCTTCCGCTTCGGCGTCGGCATCCCGACGTTGTAGAGCGTCAGCACGACGGGCAGTTCGAACAGCCCGTTGTGCATCAAGGGCGCCGTGGCCGTGGCATCGCGGAGGCTCGGCGTGCGGAACTTACCTGTGTCAGTCGGGCTTCCGGTGACATTGCCCCGGCCCAGATCCTCGAACGGACGACCGTAGTTCGAGAGACCGATGTCGTGAAAGGTGCCGTCGGAGAAGGCGGAGCCGTGGTGGCAGTTGATGCAGCGGGCATCGCGACGGTAGAGATCCATGCCGAGCAGCGCCTCGTCGGTGAGGGCCGCAGCGTGGCCCTTCACGAAGCTGTCGAACCGGGACGAACCTCCAACAACGGTCCGCTGAAAGCAGGCGAGCGCATCTGCCGCCCGCTCGAGACTGATCGGCGCGTCGCCGAAGGCTTCACGGAACAGCGTGCGGTAGTCGGGTTGCGACTCCAGCAACGTGACGACCTGCTTTGGCCCTGACCGCATCTCGTCGGGATTCATCAACACCTGCATTGCCTGGTCTTCCAGCGAAGCGGCGCGGCCGTCCCAGAAGAGGTGCTTCTGAAAAGCGGTGTTGCGGATGCTCGGGGCGTTGCGGGCGAGCATCTTTCGCGAATGGCCGAAGCTGGTTGTCCGGCCGTCGGCCCAGCCGAGGTCGGGGTCATGGCAGGAGGCACAGGCGATCTGCCCGCTGCCTGAGAGCCGCGGGTCGAAGAAGAGGGTCTTGCCCAGCAGTTCCTTCGCCGCAGAGTGTGGATTGGTTGACGGGTGCTCGACGAGCGGTAGTGCCCCGATCTCCTTCCACGCCACGTCGGGATCGACGTGCGGCGTGGGCCAACGATCTGCCGGCCCCGAATAGACCTCGCGGAGTTCGGCGGCGAGTCGCGTTCGCTCTTCGGCCGTCCGCTCGGGCCGCGGCGGCAGACGCTCACCTGCCTCGAGAGCGGAGGCAGCGTCGTCCTGTGGGACCGCCTCCGGAACGGCTGCCGAAGGGCCCGTGAGCGCTATTGGGAAGGCAAACGCCACGATGGCGATGACGGCCACGGTTGCGACGCATGAAGTCAGCCGCACATCCTGTCTCATCTGGTGACGCCCTCCGGTACTGATACCCGTCGTCCGTATGATAGCCGCCGACCCGGGCCGCGTTCGCGGAGGAGATGCGGGGGCGGCCGCTCCGCGCTGCAGGGTTTCGCCGCAGGTTCTTGCCGCCGGTGGTAGTGATTGTGCCGGCTGGACCGCACCGCCGCCCACTCCAACGGCCACGATCCCGCACACGCCCGCCTCCGCTGAAAGCAGACCGACCTAGACTCCATGGCAGGCCGGCGAGTTGCCGCAACCGGCACGCTCCGCCACAAGAAGAGAGAAATCAACCTTGTCGCGGTAGATACCGATCACAGCACGGTGGTTTATAATGGATATCGGTCGCGGTGCTATTGAAATCTCTCGCTATTCGTTCATACTCATGACGCCATGAAGAACGTTCCCATTCAAAATCACGAGCGTCGGGGCCGGCTTCTCGACCTGATTCGGGTTCGAGGCTTCGCCGCGTTGGAAGAACTCGTGCGGGAACTGGGCGTTTCTGAGTCGACCATCCGTCGCGACCTCGACGCCCTCGAGGAGCAGGGCGCGGCCAAGCGGACGCATGGCGGGGTGCTGTACGCCGGTGGCATGCCCCGGCTCGCGGAGTTTGACGAGCGGCAACCCTCCCACTGGGCCGCCAAGCGAGCGATTGCCGTCAAAGCCGCCGAGGTCATCACTGACGGGGAGACGGTGCTGCTCGACGGTGGCACGACGACCTATGAAGTGGCCAGGCTTCTGGTCGGCCGCTCGCTGCAGGTCGTGACCAACAGCCTGCCCGTCGCCAACCTTTTCGCCTCGGAATCACGCACCGACCTCGTGCTCCTCGGCGGCTACGTCTCGCCGCGCACGGGCGTCTGCCTCGGCCCCTACGCCAACGAACTGCTTGCCAGGCTTCACGTGACCACGACGATTCTCTCGGCCGCCGGCATCGCCGACGAGGGACTCTTCAACGCCCACCTCCTGCTCGCTGAAACGGAGCAGGCCATGCTCCGAGCCGCCGGGCGGGTTGTCGTCGTTGCCGACAGTTCAAAGTTCGGCCAGAAAAGCCTGACGCTCGTCTCACCCCTCGACGCCATCGACGTGGTCGTGTCCGACAACGGGCTCCCGGACGACTGGCGACAGAAGATCGCCGCCGCTGGATCCCAACTCATCGTGGCCCAGGTTGCCGACATCGAGCGCGAGCCTTCGGCAGCCTCCTCCCAAAGGCACCCCGCCTGACCGCGGTACCAACGATCATGATCACCACTCTCCCCGGCATGCCTTCAGGACTCGACCGCTCCTCGGTGGAGCGGATCGTCCGCGAGATCGTGCTTGCCTCGATTGGGCAGGTGCCGTCGCAGGCCGCCCGCCAGCCCCGCGGGGCGGAGCCGAAACTCGTGGTCAGCATTTCGGCCCGGCACTGCCACCTCACCGATGAGCACGTCGAGAAGCTCTTCGGCCCCGGCCGCACGCTGACGCCGATGAAAAACCTCTTTCAGGACGGCTTCTACGCCGCTGAGGAGACGGTGATGCTCGTCGGACCCAAGCGGAAGATGCTCCCGACCGTCCGCGTCCTCGGCCCCACTCGCAAGGCCTCGCAGGTCGAACTCGCCTTCACCGACGGCATCTCGCTTGGAATCGACCTTCCGGTGCGGGCCAGCGGCCGGATCGCCGGCACCCCCGGCTGCGTGCTCGTGGGACCTGCTGGGGCGATCGAACTCGCCGAGGGCGTGATCCGGGCGGAGCGACACGTTCACATGAACTTTGCCGACGCCGAGCACTTCGGCGTCAGGAATGGCGACCGGATGAGCCTCGCGATCAGGGGATCGTGTGGCACGGTGTTCCGCGACCTGCTCGTGCGGGCCGATGCCACGAGCAAACTCGAGGTGCACATCGACACCGACGAGGGCAATGCCGCAGACCTCGACAACGCCGAGAGCGTTGAACTCATGAGGCAGACATGACCAAGAAACGGCCTTCCCGCGCGAAGGCCACGCGAGCGCGGCGGGCAACGCCGAAACGAGACAAGACCGTTCAGCCGGCGCGTGCCGGTGCGGTCGGCGGGGGCGGCCCCGCCAAGGCTGGTTGGTTGTTCGACACAGGAACGGTGCAACAGATGGCGAAAAATACGGATGCCCTCGGCATGATCGAGGTGAAGGGATTCGTCACGCTCGTCGAGGCGGTCGACGCGATGATGAAGGCAGCGAACGTGACGTTCATGGGCTGGGACAAGATCGGTAGTGGACTCGTGACGGCGTTCGTCACGGGCGATGTGGCCGCCGTCAAGGCGGCGACCGACGCGGGTGCGGCCGCTGGCGGTCGGATCGGCGAGGTGGTCAGCGTGCAGGTGATTGCGCGTCCGCACGAAGACCTGCAGATTGTGCTGCCCACCGGCGGCTGATCGACGGACGGAATCGAGACAGAATCTTTCTTCAACCCTTTTCAAGGACATCAGATGAATACGGCGATCGGACTTCTGGAAACCAAGGGACTCGTGGGCCTCATCGAGGCCACCGACGCGATGGCCAAGGCGGCCAACGTGAAGATCCTCAAGCGGGTGAGCATCGGCAACGCCTACGTGGCGACGGTGGTGCAGGGTGACGTGGGCAGCGTGCGTGCGGCCGTCGAGGCTGGTGCGAACGCGGCCCAGCAGGTGGGCGAACTGGTCGCCAGCCACGTCATCCCACGCCCGGCCGACACCCTCGTGGCCTCTTTCTTCAGCTGACCCGCGCCCGCAGTCTTCACCAGACTGCGGGGGCGTGGCAGCCCGCGCACGTCCTCATCGCGCGTCGCCTCCGGGCGCCGCCGTGGGGTGTGAGCGGAGGCACGAGCACACGAGGAACACCACGTGAAGATTCTGATCGCCAATCTCGGATCCACCAGCTTCAAATACCGGCTCTTCGACCTGCCTGAAGGGGCGGCCGATGCCGGCGCGGAGCGGGAGCTGGCGCGGGGCGGCGTCGAGCGGATCGGGGCGGCCGAAAGCCGCGTCTATTCGACGGCCGACGGCCGGACTGTGGAGAGTGTCGTGCCCGTGGCCGACCACGCGGTGGCAATCCAGGCGACGCTCGCGCAGCTCACGGCCGAGGGCGGCCCGCTCGCGAGCGTGGACGAGGTGGCGGCGGTGGGCTTCAAGGCGGTACACGGCGGCCGCGTGAGCGGTGTCGTGCGGGTCGATCCCGATGTCCTCGCCGCCATGGAGGAAATGGCCGCCGTCGCCCCGGCCCACAACCCGCCCTACGTGCGGGCGATGCGGCTGCTCGGGGAGCGGATGCCGGGCGTGCCGCTGGTGGCGGCGTTTGAGACGGGGTTCCACGCCACGGTCCCCGAGAAGAATGCCCTGTACGCGGTGCCGACCGACTGGGTGGAGCGGTACCGCGTGCGACGCTTTGGGTTTCACGGCGCGAGCCACCGGTTCGTGGCGGAGCGGCTCGGCGAACTCGTGCCCGGCCGCCGCGCGATCTCCTGCCACCTCGGGGGTTCGAGCAGCGTCTGCTGGATCAAGGGGGGCAGGAGCGTGGGCACCTCGATGGGCATGAGCCCGCAGTCGGGCCTTCCCCAAAATAACCGGGCCGGGGATCTCGATCCCTTTGCCCTGCTTCACGTGGCAAAGCTGACAGGGCGGAGCTTGGAAGATCTGCTCGGCGAACTCTCGGGCCAGGCCGGCCTGGCCGGCATGTCGGGTACGTCCGGCGACATGCGTGACCTTGAAGAGGCGGCCGCGGCCGGCAGCGACCGGGCGCGGACGGCGATCGACGTCTACGTGGCCTCGATCCGGCACTGGCTCGGTGCGGGGATCGTCGAACTCGGCGGCCTCGACGCGATCGGCTTCGCGGGGGGCATTGGCGAGAACTCGCCGCTCACCCGGGCTGCCGTGCTGGCGGACCTGGCCGACCTCGGGATCGCCATCGATCCGGAGCAGAACGAGGCCCTGGCCTCCGGCGAGCGGGCGATCCATGCCGCCTCGTCAAAGGTGGCCGTGTGGGTGATCCCCACCAACGAAGAACTGATCGTCGCCCGGCAGACGCGTGACCTGCTGGCGGCTAGCTGCAGAACCCCGAACGGAAAAGGTGCCTGATGTTCGTCGCCCTGGTGACCGGATCGGTGGTGGCCACCCAGAAAACTCCGTCGATGACCGGCCACCGGCTGCTCGTCGTCGAGCCCTACCGGCTCGACGAGAAGACCCGGTCGAAGCTGGTCTCCACGGGCCGGACCTTCATCGCCGTCGACACGCTCGGCGCGGGCGAAGGGCAGTTCGTACTCGTCACTCAGGGCTCCAGCGCCCGCCTGACTCCCGAAACCAAGTCCCTGCCCATCGACGCCGTGGTGATCGGCCTGATCGACACCGTCCGCGTCGAGGGAACCGAAGTCTTCAGCCGAAAGTGAGGTCCCCATGTCCACCGCAACCACTCCCGACATCGCCGCCATCGTTCGCCAGGTGATCGCCGAGATCGCCGCAGGCGGCGCCGTCCGGCCGTCCGCCTCCGCCCCGACCGCCGCTCATTCCAGCGGCTCGTCTGCCGGGGCCAACGGCGTGTTCGGGAGCGTCGACGAGGCTGTCCGGGCCGCCACCGACGCCTTCGAGCAGCTCGAGCGGCTGGGCGTGGAGGGCCGCCGGAAGGCGATCGCCCACATTCGCAGGATCGCCATCGACGACGCCGAGGAACTCGGGGCCCTGGAGTTTGCCGAGACGAAGATCGGCCGACTCGAGCACAAGATCGGGAAGCTGAAGGTGCTCGGCGAGAAGGTGCCGGGGGTCGAGTTCATGCACAGCGAGGTGTTTAGCGGCGATCATGGCCTCACCGTGATCGAGCACGCCCCGTTCGGTGTGATCGGTGCGATTACCCCCGTGACCCACTCGCTTCCCACGATCGCCTGCAACGCGATCAACATGATTGCGGGGGGCAACACGGTGGTCGTCAATCCGCACCCCAGCGGTCGCCGAATCGCCGCAGAGGGCGTGCGGCGGTTCAACGCTGCGATTTATCGCGACATCGGCGTCGATAACCTCATTTCGCTCGTGGCCGAGCCGTCGCTGGAATCGGCGGGCCAGCTCTTCAACCACCGCGGCGTGAAGCTGATCTGTGTGACCGGCGGTCCGGCCGTGGCGAAGGCGGCTCTCCAGTCGAGCAAGCGGGCGATCGTGGCCGGCCCGGGCAACCCGCCGGTGGTGGTGGACGACACGGCCGACCTCGATCACGCGGCGCGGTCGATCATCGCGGGTGCGGCCTACGACAACAACCTGCTGTGCATCGGCGAGAAGCAGGTATTCGTGGTGGCGGCCGTGTTCGACCGGATGATGGCGGCGATGGAGCGGGCCGGAGCGCTGCGGCTCAGCGGCCAGCAGGTCGACGCGCTGACGAAGCGGGCGATCGTGATGAGCGGGGAGGGAACCCACCGCCACTGGGTGCCATGCAAGGATCTCCTCGGCCAAGACGCCTCACTGCTGGCCAAGGCGGCGGGCGGCCAGGGCCGCGACGGGCTGGAGCTCGTATGCGGCGAGACCGACAACGACAACCCATTCGTGCCGACCGAGCAGATGATGCCGTTCGTGCCCTTCGTCCGCTGTCGGGACGTGGATGAGGCGATCCGCCTGGCGCACGAGAGCGAGCACGGCTTCCGGCACACGGCGATCATCCACTCCCACGACGTCCGGGCGATGACGCGGATGGGTCGGCTTCTCGACACGACCCTGTTCGTGAAGAACGGCCCAAGCGTGGCCGGCCTGGGTCTGGGCGGCGAGGGCTATCTCTCGTTCTCGATCGCCACGCCGACCGGCGAGGGCGTGACCACCCCGCTCACGTTCACCCGCCAGCGCCGCTGCACGCTGGTCGACGACCTCCGGATCCTCGGCAGTCCGTCGGCCGTTCGCTCGTGATTGCCACACCGTAGACACCTCCCACTCCCTGACTGCCACCCCCATGCAACTGGCCCGGATCATCGGTACGGCGACCGCGACGATCAAACATCCGTCGCTCGTCGGAGCGCGGCTGCTCGTCGTGCAGCCGCTGATGGCCGACCGTCGGTCACCGGACGGCGACCCCCAGATCGCCGTCGACACGGTGGCGGCGGCAGTCGGCGACACGGTGGTGATCACGAGCGACGGCCGACTTCTTCGCGAGATTCTTAAGAGCGACGCCACGCCGGCCCGCTGGAGCACGATCGGCCTGGTGGACACCCCATGAACGCGCCCTCCGTCGATGCCGCCGCCGTGCAGGCCCTCGTCTCAGAGGTGCTGCGCCGCATCCTCGCCGCCCAGCCTGCCGCTCCCGGAACCGCTCCGGCCGTCTCCCGAGAGCACACGATTGCCGACCGCGTGATCACGCTTGCCCATCTCGACCGCGTTCCGGGGGGTATCCGCGAGGTGGCCATCGCCGAAAAGTCGGTGATCACGCCGTCGGCCCGCGACCGTGCGAAGGAGCTGGGGCTGACCTTCGTGCGGCACGCGGTCGGTGGATCGGCCGCCTCGCCGGATCATCCGTTCGTGATCGCCCAGGCGGCCTGCCGCGGTGACGCATCGTCTCGCGTTGCCGCCATCGCCCGGGCAATCCCGCAGGCCCAGCAGCTTCCTGCGTCTGGCCTGGCCGACATGATTGCGTCCTTCGCCGTGCAGGCCTCGAAAGACGCCGCCCGGGGCGTGCTGCTGACCAGCCGTCCTGCGGTGGCGGTGATCCTGGCCAATCGGTCGGCGAGCCTGCGAGCGGTCACCGCGCGTGACGCCGCCAGTCTGGCTACCGCGGCGAGCGACACCGCCGCCAACCTGCTGATTATCGACCCAGCCCAGTTCTCAGGTGGCAGCCTGGAGCGGCTCTGCGTGGACTTCCACCGCACGCCCTCCGGGCCGCTACCGGCGGAGCTCACCACCGCCCCAGCCGGCTGCGGCTGCAAGGGCCACGGTCACGAAGCACAAGCCGACGACACACGAACACCCGCACTCACTCTCCCAGGGCAGGCGACGGGATCGGCGTGAGGATGACGAGCGTGGGGCAATCCTGCCCCAGCGAGGCAACTCATGCCGTCCCGCAGCCGGCTTTCGGCTCAAGGACAAAACCATGCGACTCGGCAAAACCATCGGCACCGTGACCCTCGTCGAACCCCATGCCTCGGTGCGTGGGGGCGTGCTGCGGCTCGTCGTACCGCTGGCCACCGCGGACCTCGCGGCGGGCGACAGCGCTGCGGAGCCGCTCGTGGCCTGGGACGACCTCGGCGCGGGCGACGGACAGCTTGTCGCGTTCAGCGAGGGAGGCGAGGCCGCTCAGCCATTCAAGCCGCTCGACAAGCCCATTGATGCCTACGTTGCCGCCCTGATCGACCACCTCGACGTGACCTCATGACCCATCCAGCCCCTACGACCAGTCGATTTCCTGCAGGCCACAGTCGTTTCCTTGCCCGCACGCCCGCCGCGACCGGCAGCGTGGGCAAGAATCGTTAAGACGCCACCATCACCCGATCACCCCTTTTTCCACCACCTCGACCTAGCCACCCGAAGGAGCCCCCATGGCGACCATCACGCCGAAGACATCCGACAAGTCGCTCAACCAGCTCAAAGAAGAAATCTGCGACATCGGTCGGCGGATCTACAACAAGGGCTTTGCGGCCGGCAACGACGGCAACATCTCGTTTCGGCTTGGGCCCAACGAGGTGCTCTGCACCCCGACGATGATCTCGAAGGGCTTCATGAAGCCTTCCGACCTCTGCATCGTCGACATGGAAGGCAGGCAGATCGGCGGCAACCGCAAGCGGTCGAGCGAGATCCTGCTCCACCTCACGATCATGAAGGAGCGGCCCGACATCAAATCGGTGGTGCACTGCCACCCGCCACATGCCACCGCCTTTGCCGTGGCCCGCGAGCCGATTCCGCAGTGCGTGCTGCCGGAGGTGGAGGTGTTCCTCGGCGACGTGCCGATCACGCGATACGAGACTCCGGGCGGGCAGAAGTTTGCCGATACGGTGAAGCCCTTCGTGAAGCAGGCGAACGTGGTGATCCTGGCGAACCACGGCACGGTGAGTTTTGGCGAGTCCGTGGAGAAGGCCTACTGGTGGACCGAAATCCTCGATGCCTACTGCCGGATTCTGATGCTCTCCAAGGATCTCGGGCGGGTGACCTACCTGACGAAGCAGGAGACGAAGGAACTTCTCGACCTGAAGGCCACCTGGGGCTACACCGACCCGCGGCTCGACAAGACCATGGAAAGCTGTGATATCTGCGCCAACGATGTCTTCCGCGCGAGCTGGGGCACGACCGGCGTGACACGAAAGGCCTTCGACGCCCCTCCCCCGATGGGCGCCGACCCGGAGAACGCCACCCGGGCCGTGACGCCGGCGGGCCTCGACCACGAGATGCTCGTGAAGGTGGTAACCGAGCAGGTCTGCAAGCAGCTCGGGATCGCCGCGGCCTAACACCCCTTCACCTACTCCGGCTGGCTGGGAGACCCCGGCCCTCCGGTAGCAGACCACATCAGACCCAGGAAACCATGACATGAAGGTTGGGATCATCGGCGGTGGCGGGATCGTCGGCTCGTCGGCGGGCTTCGCGCTCCAGCTTGGCGGGCTCGTGCACGAGATCGTGATCGTGGACGCGAATGCCGATCTTGCCGACGGCCAGGCCCTCGACATGATGCATGGAGCGCCGGCGATCGCCGACCAGGTGATCGGTTCCGGGGGCTACGAGTGCCTCGCCGACGCCGACGTGATCTGCATCACCGCCGGCCTGCGGCGGAAACCCGACGAGAGCCGGCTGGCGCTCATCAACCGCAACGTCGTCCTCTTCCGGTCGATCCTCGGTGAGATCAAGGCCAAGGGGCTGCGGTCCGACGCGATCGTGCTCGTCGTCTCCAATCCGGTCGACATCCTCACCTACCTCGCCGACAAGGAACTCCCGCTGCCCAAGGGCCGCGTGATCGGCCTGGGCACGCTGCTCGACACGCTCCGCTTCCGCAGCCTGCTGGCGATGAATCTGAAGTGCCCGGCGACGCAGGTGCAGGCCATGATCCTCGGTGAGCACGGCGACAGCATGGTGCCGGTGTGGAGCAGCGCTAGCGTCGCGGGCCTGCCGCTGGAGAAGTACCCGGGGTTCACGCCGAAGCTCGGGGCCGACGTGTTCCAGCGGGCGAAGACCTCCGGCGCCGAGATGATCAAGAAAAAGACCGGCGCGGGCTTTGCCGTGGGCGTGTCGATCGCCGAGGTGATCCACGCGATCACGCTCGATGCCAAACGGGTGCTCCCGGTATCGACCGTGCAGACGGGCAGCTACGGGATCCGAGACGTGGCCCTCTCGGTGCCCACAGTGGTGGGTCGGGCGGGGGCAGAGAAGACGCTCGAGATCGAGCTCTGGCCGAAGGAGATGCAGGCGCTGAAGGCGAGTGCCGGCGTGCTCCAGAAGACGCTGGCCGACGTCCTCGCGTCGGGCTGATGCGGCGGTCCCGCCCTTCCTTCCCCGTAGGTGCAGGTTTCCTACCTGCACTCCACCCATCGTGCACCGCAGGTAACAAACCCGCGGCTACGAAAGACGTTCCATCGCCGTCCCCGCCCCCGTAGGTGCAGGTTTCCTACCTGCACCACACCCATCGTGCACCGCAGGAAACAAACCCGCGGCTACGAGGGATCGTTACGGTGGCGTCGGGCTGGTGCGCCCACCCTCGTGGCGGCGGCGGGCAATCTCCGCGACTGACACGCCCCACGCCCGGGCCGTGCCGTCCCATGAGCCCGTGAACAGCGACCGGCCGTCCGGCGCGAATGCCACGCCCCAGACCTGATCGGTGTGGCCGCGGAGCAGCGGCGCCGCCCGACCGGTCGCCACGTCCCAGATCTGGGCGGTACCGTCAGCCGACACCCCGGCGATTCGGTGGGCGTCGGGCGAGAACGCCAGCTTCCAGATCTGTCGGGCGGGCCCCGTCATCACCGATACCAGGCCCCCGTCGTCCACGTCGAATACCCGCACGGCGCCGTCGGTGCAGGCGGTGGCGATCAGCCTGCCGTCGAAGGAAAACGCGACCCAGTTTACGGGTCCCTCGTGAGCCTCAAACCGTCTGACTTCCGTGCCGTCGTCGAGCCGCCACAGCCGTGCGACGCGGTCCTCGCACGCGGTCGCCATCAGACGGCCATCGGGCGAGAAGGTGGCACAGAACGTCCGCCTTGGATGCTTGAAGGGCGGGCCCACCGCGGCGGCATCGGCGAGGCTCCAGACCCGCGCCGTCCGATCCTCGGCGGCCGTGGCGATGAACCGGCCATCTCGCGAAAAGTCGACGGAATACACCCGCCTGTCGTGCGGCTTGAACCAATCGCGGCGATCAAGGGCTGCTGGATCCCAGAGGTGAACGGTGCCGTCGTCACAGCAGCCGGCGATCGTGCTGCCGTCGGGGGCAAACCGCACATCGTTGACCCGCCCCACACCCTTGCGGAGCACGCCTCGTTGGCGGAGCGTGGCGGCGTCCCAGAGCACGACGGTGGAGTTGGCAAGCGCCGTCGCCACCAGCTGCTGATCGGGAGAGCACGTCACGGCGAGCACCTTGTCGGTCGCCCGCATCACCGGCGCGACCGTGAAATCGGCGTCCCATACCCGTGCCGTACCGTCAGCCGATCCCGTCCCGATCCAGGCCGCGCCGGGGACTGCCTTGATCGACCCGATGGCCGCCGTGTGACCGCGAAGCCGGGCCACCTCGACTCCGTCGGCCGCATTCCACAGGCGGAGCACGCCGTCGCCCGACGCCGTGGCGATGCGGTCGCCGGCACCGAGGTAGGCCACGCCGTTGACTCGAAACGGGTGCTTGAGCATCCGTCGCTCGACCCGCCGGTCGAGATCCCAGATCCGCACCGTGCCGTCGTCGCTAGCCGTCGCCAGTTCGCCGCCGCTGGGGTTGAAGGCGAGGCTGAAGATACGGCCCGAGTGCCCATCCAACCGGGCCACGGCGGTGCCTGTCGCCGCATTCCAGAGCCGGACGGTCTTGTCCTGCGACACCGTCGCCACGAGGCTGTCATCGGGTGAGAACGCCACACCGAAGACCGTGCCGTCATGGCCAACCAGCCGACCCCGGGCCTCCCAGGTTATGGCATCCCAGAGTTGCGCGGTCCGCTCGCGGCCACCTGCGGCCAGCATCTGGCCGTCGTGCGAGAAGGCGACCGCATACGTGGCCCCCTCGTGGCCGGTGAGCGTCTTGCGGAGCTCGCCGTCGGCAACGCCCCAGATGCACACGTCGCCCACGGAAGATGCACTCGCCACGAGGTCGCCAGCGGGCGAGAAGGTGATCGACCAGACGGGGCCGGACTGCCCCTCGAGCACCCGCCCGGGCCATTCGGCGATGCCGTCGGTGAAGCGGCAGATTCGGACGGTGCCGTCCGTCGCGCCGGTTGCGAAGTGACTGCCGTCGCCCGACCAGGCGACCGCCGTGACGTTACCCGTATGGCCCCCGAGCGTGGCG
>QWQL01000147.1 GCA_003670825.1 Planctomycetota bacterium | reverse complement strand
TCCGCCTGGAGGGCCGCATCCAAAGCGTCGTCACCACCGGGCGGCGACCGCAGCACGCGATCCACGAGAGGCAACCACCGTTCACGCAGACGGTCGGAATAAGGATGCCGAACATCAAGCCAATGCCGAAGCAAGCGCTCTCTTTTCACGGGATCTCGCCAAAAGCGGCGCCCGTACTCCAGCCGTGCCTCGTCCTGATACAGCAGTCGTTTCATCATGATCCAGTTGATGCCTCTCGTAGGCGGGGCCGGCGACCGTCCTCAGACCATGCCGAGCTGTTTGGCCCACTCGGCATGCGCACGATCTCTGGGCTCACCACGCTTGAGTTTCGGTACGAGAAGATCGGCCGGGGCGGGCACGATGACCGTCAGGTTGCCGTAGCTCCTTCTCGACGCACGAGTCTCCCAGCCCTCCGAAAACTCCTGCAGGACGGATGCCGGCAGAAGATTCACGTGCCAACCGTGGGTTCGCTCGAACTCGCTTCCGATCAGAGCGTCGTAGCACATCCAAGCCAAGGCGTCGGAATCGGTCACCGGATCGACATCCATGCTGTTCTCCGGCAGCGGTGTATCCAGCCCGCGTTCCGCGGCATGCCAAAGCAACGCGGCTGATCCAATCAGGATCATGGATGCCGGTTCTGAGAGAGCTTTCCCCCACTCTTCGAGCCAATCAACGATCTGCTTCGGCCGGGACAGTTCGCGACGAGGCATGGTCGGCTCGCTTCCAAACAGGGAGAACGCGGCTCCGAGGATATCCTGGCGATTTTTCCAGATTTTCTGCAATTCCCAGCACCGTGTCCATGCCCGCCTGCAGCGCCGCGAAGGATTCAACACCTCCTGCGGTAGTGCGCCCGGACGCCCTTCGCGCTGGAGCGGCTCTCCGTCCGGCGTGGTGAAGACGGCCGCATCAGTCGCATCCGCTCCGTGCTCCCCCGACACCAGTCGGCCAACTGGCTCGGCCCGGGGCGCGGGCGGAAGTCCTTGCGGAAGTGCCCTGGGCCTTCCGCTCCGTGATCGTCAGGCGGCGGCCGTGTCGGATCCACGGTGCATCGACCGCTGCGGCGGGGCGAGCCTGAACAGCGCGAACAGATCCTCCGCGGTCAGCCCGCTCGCCGCCGGGGCCTCGGCCTGTGAGAGGATCATCTCAGAGAGGTCTCGCTTGCGGCGGAGTACCTCATCGATCCGCTCCTCGATGGTGTCCACGGAGAGGAACCGCGTCACGGTCACCGCGCCGGCCGCGCCGATGCGGTGGGCGCGGTTGATCGCCTGATCCTCGACGGCCGGGTTCCACCAGCGATCGAAGAGAAACACATACTGCGAGAACTGGAGATTCAGCCCCACCGCCCCTGCGCCGTAGGAGAGCAGCAGCACCGAATGCTTCTTCTCGTGCTTGAACCGCCGGATCGCCTCGTCCCGGGCGATGGTCGACATGCCGCCGTGGTACTGGAGCGCCCCGAACCTCACGAATCGGTCGTCGAGCCGGCGGAGTGTCTCCACCCACTGGCTGAAGACGAGGGCCTTGCGACCGCTGGCCTGCACTTCCTCGAGCTCGGCCTCCAGGCAATCGAGCTTCGCGCTCTCGCCCGTGGCCGTGTCGAAGTTGCAGATCTGCTTGAGACGGAGCACGAGCTCAAACACATGCTGGATCGTGGCCTCGCGGCCCATGTCGGCCAGCCGGAGCACCCCCTCCTCCTCCGCCCTCCGGTAGGTCTCCCGCTGTTCGGCCGTGAGCTCGATCCGGGCGTCTCGATTCAGCCGCGGCGGCATGTCCTTGAGGACCTTGTCTTTCGTCCGCCGCAGGATGTGGTCGGAGACCGCCGCCCCCATCGCCTTCGGGGCCATCCGCTCGTTCACCTGGCCCGGGGCCACGAACTCAAACAGGCCGACGAGGTCGTCGGAACTGTTCTCGATGGGCGTGCCGGTGAGCGCCCACGACCGCCGGCGGTCGAGCGACCGCACGGCCTGGCTCGTCTGGCTGGAGCGGTTCTTGATCCGCTGGGCCTCGTCGAGCACCACGAGATCGAACGACAGGCCGAGTTCGGCCACGAGGTCGCGGTCGCGGACCAGCACCTCGTAGTTGGCCACTTTCACCGGCACGTCGGCGAGGCTCCACTGCCACCGCCGCCGCGGCTGATCCCCCTCGATCACGGCCACCACGAGTTCCGGCGCCCACTCGGCCAGTTCTCGCGTCCAGTTCGAGACGAGCCCCTTCGGGCAGACCACGAGCACGCGACGGGCCTCGCCCGACCGAACGAGCAGCCGGATCGACGTAATCGCCTGCATCGACTTGCCAAGGCCCATCTCGTCGGCGAGCACAGCATTGTGCCGCGGGATGAGAAACGCCATGCCGTCGAGCTGAAAGGGAAACGGCTGCTTTGGAAACTCGAGCTTGCCCGCGTGGAGCATGGTCTCCAGGTCCGGCTGCAGCAGGTAAAAAAACTTTTCGGCGAGTTTGACGACGTCTCGTGGCGGCGCGATGCGGGTGCGGCGGACCTTCTCCGGCGGAGACGACTCGTCGGGATTGATTGCGAGCCCTACGGCAGGCGGCCGCTCCGGCCGTGGGGCAGACGGCGGTGGCGACGCTGGAGCCGAGGAGAACAGGCAACTGGTCACCTTCGGCCGGGGAAACGCGAGCTCGAGCCGCGTGACCAGCGGCACCAGCGCCGTCACTGGCAGCCGTAGTGCCGGCGGCCGGGGGAGATGCAGATCGCTGGCCGCGTGGATCACCACGCCGCCGACGCGAAGGTCGTCGGTAAACATCGAACGGACGGATTCGCCGGACGTGATCAGCATGATTCTCGGCCCCCGAGCCGGCGATGCACGTAAGTCGGATGCGATCTAGTGCCGCTGGGCCTCGTCGATCGCCGCCCGAATCCGCTCGAATGGCTCGCGGAGGTCGACGGCGGCGGCCAGCGCGATGAGCCGCTCGCGGAGCACCGGTTCGTCGGCGGCGTCGTTGGGATGCGGGCAGATGTGGGCGGCACCGACGGTAAACCCGATTGCGCCGGGCTCGCCGTCGAGCGGCCGCACGAGCGCCACCGGCAGTTTCGTGTGCGAACGCACGTGCAGCATCCCGTCGTGGTCGGTGAGCACGACGGACGGTGCGATCCTGCTTTCGGCGAGCAGGGCGCCACCGATCTGCTGGCCGTGGAGGTGGCCGTGGAGCGTAGGACCGTAGAGGATCTGCTGCGCGCGGGTGACCTTCACCGGCGCGGTGCAGTGAAACTCGAGCGGACGACCGAGGGAATCGACGACCAGCTACCCGCCAAACAGGCCGTGCGTTGGGGTGTCGACCGCCGTCAGAAACCCGAACGCCCCGCCATCTCCGCGGGATTCCGCCTGCTGCATGCTCATGAGCCGCTCCGTCGCCCGAACGGCCGCCTTCCCTGGCCCCGCTCCCCGGTTCCCCATCCATCGGGCTTCTCCGTCGACTACTTGAAGGCCGATCGGCGTTTCCCGGGCCGCCCGACATCTCCCGGCGACAGGCCGCCGTCGGGCAGCGAGCCCCGGAAAGCTTGGCAAACCCTGCCGGTGAGGTCGCTTGTGCGGCGGGCGCATGGAAAAACCGCCTCCACATGCCTACTATGAAGACGTCTTGTCGTGAACTGAGTCGGTGGGAGGCTCCGGGCCTCCAGCTCACGTGCTGCAGAGGCAGGCGTCGATTCGCGGCCGATGCATCCCCTGGATGGGAGATTTGATGAGCGACAGTCCGCCGATCTTCACGCAACTCGACATTTCGTCCGGCGCGATCCGGTCGAGCCGTCCGCATCAGGTGTCGGGCGATCTCTCCGAGACCAATCGCCTGCTCCACGATCTGGTGCAGGCGCAGCACAAGTCGTGCGAACTGCTCACCGAACTCGTCAACCAGGTCTCGCTCCAGCAGCGGCAGCGGACGGCGGAACTGAAGGCCTGGAAAGAGGCCAACCCGCAGCTCGCCAAAGACTGCCGGCGGGCGGCCGAGTCGCTCGCGAAGGTGCACGCCGATTTCCTCTCCAGCATCGCCCAGGAGGCGGCCGACAACGCCGACGACTTCACCGACAGTGAATACGCCCTCGGCGAGTTCATCGACCGCTACGGGCCCAGGCTCGCCCACTTCAACGGCGTGCTCCAACTCTTCGCCCAGCTCGGTGCTCCGCTGCCCCAGCCCGAGGCTTCCGCGGAGAGCTGATCGTCGGCGATTCGCCTGCGTTGCATCACCCGCCCCACCCCGCGAGGAATCTCCCTTCATGGCCGGCTCCGCATCGACGCCTCCGCAATCCGACAAGCTCCCGGTTTTCGAAGTGGCATGCGAGGAGGCGGTGACGAAGGCCCGCGCGGTACTCGATGCGCACACCGTCGAGACCATGGCCTGGCACTTTCACGAGTCGACGGGCTGCCCCTTCTGGCTGGAGTATGCGAAGGGCCTGCCCTTCAATCCGCTCACCGACGTGAAGGGCTTCGACGACCTCAAGAAGTTCCCGCCGTTCGAGGATGAGTGGCTCCGTGGAGGTCCCGTTCGCCGCTGGGTGCCACAGGGTCTCGCCGACCAGCCGATGTACGTGTTTGAGACCGGTGGCACGACGGGCACGCCGAAGTCGCGAGTCAACTCCCGTGACTTCCGCACCGACTATGAGATGTTCAGCGACACGCTCCCCGACAGGTATTTCCCGCGGGGTGCCAACTGGCTGATGCTCGGTCCCTCGGGCCCGCGTCGGCTGCGGCTCTCGATCGAGCACCTGGCGCAGTATCGCGGTGGCATCTGCTTCTGCGTCGACCTCGATCCGCGGTGGGTGATCAAGCTGATCCAGAAGGGCTGGATGGAGCACCTGGAGGCCTACAAGCAGCACTGCATCGATCAGGCGATCACGATCCTGGAGGCGGGCCACGATATCCGCTGCATCTTCACGACGCCGAAACTGCTCGAGGCCCTCGCCCTGGCGCTCGAAAAGAAGGGCACGACGATCGGCAAGGCGGGCATCACGGGCATCTTCTCGGGTGGCACCGAGTTCACCCCGCAGTGGACCCGGTTCGCGGTCGAGGAACTTCTTGACGGCACCTACATGACGCCCACCTACGGTAACACGCTGATGGGCCTGGCCGCCTCGCGGCCCGTGGTGCCGGCCGACGGCTACACGATCGCCTACTACGCTCCGCAGCCGCGGGCGGTGATCGAGGTGGTGGACTTCGACGATCGCGACGCGGTGGTCTCGTATGGCGGCACGGGCCGCGTGCGGCTCACGACGCTCACGAAGGAGACCTTTATTCCAGGCTTTCTGGAGCGGGACGAGGGCGAACGCGAGCGGCCCTACGTGGCGTATCCGTGGGACGGCATCAGCGGCGTTCGCCCATTCCGCGAACTCGCAGCGACGACCACGGTGGGGGTGTACTGACCTCACACACGGCTGCACGGCCATCCATGGCATGTGCCGCCGGCCTAGACATCAGCGAGGGGTTGCCCGTGCCCCGTCGCCGGGCTTGTCGGCAAGCGAAGCCAGGATGGCGAAGCGCCGCCGGCATGCAGCGAGCGGAGGGCAGGATGCCCGCAGCGAGCGTCCGGCGACGGGGCACGGGCAACCCCGAGCGCCCACCATGGAGCCGCACCGAAGTGGTATCCTGACCGCCCCAATCCATTCCACGGTGAAGGAACCCATCCATGCACCTGCCCGTCTGGCGTTTCGGCAAGCCCTACGAGTCGCTCGAGCGCGATACGCTCGTCCACTTCCTGACCGGTGAACCCGTCGCCGAGGTCAGCCGCGTCGGGGGGGCGATCGTGGGCCGCGACCTTCAAAAGGCCGCCCAGGCCCGCCGGGCGCTGCTGGCGATCGACCCGGAGGAGATCGTCGAGCGGCTCCAGACGGCGGGTAATCTCTACGCCAATGGCACGGTCACCGTCGGCGACACGAAGCAGTCTCCCGATGACTTCGTCAAGCAGCAGTCGGCCACGACGGGCCTGCCCGAATCGCTCTGCCGAGCCAACATGCAGAAAAACATGTTCGTGCTCTCCAGTATGGATCGGATCCTCGATGCCCTCTCTCGCGGGCTCGATCCGACCATTCTCTGGCGGGGCCACGGGGCGGAGCACCGAGGCGTCACCGTGAGCTACCAGGCGCAGTCGCCGGTGCTCGGCCTCGTGCTGCCCTCCAACTCGCCCGGCGTGCACACGCTCTGGCTACCGGTGATTGCGCTGGGCGTGGGCCTCGTGATGAAGCCCGGCAGCCAGGAGCCGTGGACACCCTACCGGATGGCGGCGGCGATGGTGGAGGCGGGCATCCCAGCCGAGGCGATCGCCCTCTATCCCGGCACCACCGACGTGGGCGCCAGCATCCTCGCTGGCTGCCGGCGGAGCATGATCTTCGGGAGCGCAAAGACGGTCGATCAGTATCGGGGCAACCCCGGCGTGCAGGTGCACGGGCCGGGCTTCTCGAAGATCATCCTCGGCGACGACTGCGTTGACGACTGGCCGCGGTATCTCGACACGATCTGCGAGAGCGTGGCGATCAACAGCGGCCGCGGCTGCATCAACGCCTCGGCGGTCTATGCCAGCCGGCATACGCAGGCGATCGCCGCGGCGATCGCAGAGCGGCTCGGGCCGATCGAGGTCAAGCCGCCCGACGATCCCGAGGCGAAACTCGCCGCGTTCACGATCCCCGGGGCTGCCAAGGCGACCTGGCAGCAGATCGAAGGAGGGTTGAAGGCCCCCGGCGTGACGCATGCCACGGCCCCCTACGGTGACCGGCTCGTGGAGGGGGAGCGGTGTGGTTGGCTCCGGCCGACGGTGGTTCACTGCGCGAGCCCGGAGCCCGACATCGCGAAGGCCGAATACATGTTTCCGTTCGTGAGCGTGGTCGAGTGCTCCCAGGAGCGGGTGCTCGATTGCATAGGCCCCACGCTCGTCTGCACCGCGATCACCGGCGACCCGGCCTTCACGGCGCGGCTCATCGACTCGACCCACATCGACCGGCTCAACCTCGGAGCGATCCCCACGACGAAACTCAACTGGCTGCAGCCGCACGAGGGTAACATCATCGACTTCCTCTATCGCTCGCGGGCCTTGCAGATGCCGGCAGCCGGCTGACTTTTCCAGGGCCGCTCAGTGCACGCGCCATCCGATCCACTCACCTTCGGCTTCCTGGCGGCCACGCGGCTCGTCGTGGGCCCCGGCACGATCGCCCGGCTCGGTGACCTGGCGCGGGAACTGGGTGGAACCCGGGTGCTAGTCACGAGCGACCACGGAATCATGGCCGCCGGGCACACGGCGCGCGGGATCGAATCGCTGCGGGCCGCCGGGATCACCACCGAGGTGTTCTCGACGTTTACTGAGAATCCATCGTCTGTCGAGGTCGAGGCCGGCACCGCCGTCGCCCGGAAGTTCCGTCCAGATCTGCTCGTGGGGCTCGGCGGCGGCAGTTCGATGGACTGCGCGAAGGGGATCAACTTCCTCCTGTCGTGCGGCGGAAAGATGCAGGACTACCGCGGCCGGGGCACGGCGACGGGGTCCATGCTTCCTTCGATCGCCGTACCCACCACGGCCGGAACCGGCAGCGAAACGCAGTCGTTCGCGGTGATCACTGACTCGGTATCGGGTATCAAAATGGCCTGCGGTGATCCACGGGCTGCGTTCCGTGTGGCGATCCTCGACGTAAACCTCACGCTCACCCAGCCCGCCGTGCTCGCGGCCCTCACCGGAATCGACGCCCTCTCCCACGCCGTCGAGAGCCAGGTGTGCACGGCGGCCACGCCCGCCTCCCGGACGTTCTCCCGCGAGGCCTGGCGGCTGCTCGCCGCAAACCTGCCCGGCATCGTCATCGACGGCGGCACCGTCGCCGCCCGGTCGGCCGTGCAGTTTGGAGCGTCGCTTGCTGGCCTGGCGATCGAGCACTCGATGCTCGGCGCGGCCCACGCGCTGGCGAACCCGCTCACCGCAGCGCACCACCTCACCCACGGCCAAGCCGTGGGGGTGATGCTGCCGCATGTCGTCCGCTTCAATGGCCCGGTCTGTGGCAGGGCTTACGCAGAACTCCTGACCGATATCGCGATCTCGGCCACTGCTGATGAGGCCGGCGCGACCCTTGCTGACTGGCTGACCGGCCTACTCGCCGCGGCGCAACTCAAGACATCCCTTCGGGCCTGCGGCATCGACGCGGCCGACGTCCCGGCGCTCGCGGCAGCGGCCGCCACCCAGTGGACGGCCGGCTTCAATCCACGGGCCGTCACGGCGGTTGACCTCGCGGACCTCTACGAGGCCGCGCGATGAACCGCGGTGTCGCGACCTGGCTCGGATCCGTGCTGCTGGCCGCTGCGGTCACCGCCGTCGGTATGGCAGAGGAGCCCGCTTCCGCGCCGCCGGACGCCTGGCCGATGGCCCGCGGCTGCAGCGCCGGCACGGGCCGCTCGGCGGCGACGCTCCGGATGCCGCTCGCAGAAGCCTGGCACCGTGAGTTCGATGGCACGGCCTTCGGTGCGGTTCCGGTGATCGCCGATGGCGTCGTGTACGTGGGTGATCTCGATGGCACGTTCCACGCGGTGTCGCTGGCCGACGGCGGCGATCGTTGGTCGTTTACGACGAAAGATGCGGGATTTTCCTCAGCGGCGGCGATCGGCACGGCCAACGACACGCGGATCGTGGTGGTCGGCGACGATGTCGGCATCGTGCGGGCCTTCGACGCCGCCACCGGTGAGCCCCGATGGAACCACGAAACAGAGGGCGAGATTTCAGGTGGGCCGACGATCCTCGACGGGCCAGACGGTGCCCGCGTGCTGGTGGGCTCGCAGGACGCATCGCTCTCCTGCCTCGAGCTTGCGAGTGGCAAACTCCTCTGGACGCACTCGATCGCCGACCAGATCCGTTGCTCCCCCACCGTGGCGCGTACGTCCGCGGGTGACCGCGTCTTTCTCGCTGGCTGCGACGGCAAACTCCACGTGATCGACGTGGCCACGGGCGAGGAGAAGGCGGCGGTGCCGATCGACGGACCGACAGGCACCACGCCGGCGGTGCTCGGCGACCGCGTGTTTTTCGGCACCGAGGGGGGCGTGTTCTTCGGGATCGACGTGGTCAAAGCCGTGGTCGTCTGGCGGGTGGCTGCAACCGCTGCGGGCCAGTCGTATCGGTCGAGCGCGGCGATCGCCGACGGCCTGGCGATCGTCGGCTTCCGCGGCAAGGCGATCGAGGCGTTTTCCACCACCGACGGGACGCGGGCCTGGAAGCGGCCGATGCGGGGCCGCGTCGAGGCTTCGCCTGTGGTCGTCGCGGCGACGGGGCCAGACGGTGTACCGGCCCGGGCCGTCACGATCGTGGCCGACTCCGCCGGCAGAGTCGCGGCGGTCGAGGCCACGAGCGGCGAACCTGTGTGGGAGTTCGACGCCGGCGGCGGCTTCGGTGGCGGGGCGGCAGTGGCCGCGGACCGCGTGGTGCTCGCCTCCGACGACGGCACCCTCTGGTGTTTCCGGAGCGACGATTGATGGCCCGGTTCCAGGCCGACTTCCGCCGCTTTATGCTGCCTGCGACCAGCGGCACATGGTGGCTGCCACCTTGTTCCTCCGATACGCTAGATTTTATGTCGTTCATGGAGAGGGTCGTCTATCTCAGCGAGAGCGGGTCGGCGACGGGGGTCGGCGAACGCTCGAGGAGCCTTGGGCGTATCCTCGCCCGGCGACGCGACTTTTGCCGCCCCCGAGCCGGCGAACCACGGAAGTCGGATGCGCTCTAGAAACCGCCACACCCTGAAGTCTGCCATGCCGTTTCATACCACGACCGCCGCGCTCGCCCTCACGCTGATCGCGGGCGGGATGTCTGCGGCCGGGGAGGATTCCGTGCGCACACCGATGATGATCCCCGAGGCGAAACTCCCCCAAGGGTTTCCGGCCCCCGGCCCCGTGGGCGAGGTGATCACCAAGACCTACCCCGCCCACCGGCTCGCCCGGGTCCGGTCATCCGGAGGCAACGACGGCTCCTTCATGAAACTCTTTCGCCACATCGAGCGAAACGACATCACGATGACAACGCCGGTGGAGATGGTGCTGGACGAGCCAGGCGACCGGCAACAGCCTGCGGCCACCGAGTCGATGGCGTTTCTCTATGGCACCCCCGACACAGGCACGGTCGGCCCCGATCCGGCCGACCCGAACGTGGTCGTGGAGGACGTGCTGGAGACCACCGTTGTCTCCCTCGGCATCCGAGGGTCTTACCGCGAGGACCGGTTCGGGGGCTTCGTCGACAAACTCCGGGAGTGGCTCGCCGCCCACCCCGAGTGGGTCGTCGCCGGACCGCCCCGAACACTCGCCTACAACAGCCCGTTCGTGCCCGGTGTTCTCAAATACGCCGAGGTCCAGATCCCGGTCGCGGCAGCCCCAAAGCCGGCTCCGAAACCCACCCCCTGACGGCCCGCGGGCACCCGCCGCCCCCGCAGCCGCCTACCATCCAAGGTCGTGGCCGGGTCGGCAGCAAGGTCCCCCCCTTCTTCCCCAACTGTCACGATCACGGTTGGCTGCATTTCCTGCACATCTCCTGCCGATTCCCCTGAGGCGAACCATCTTCCCCCAAGCCCCGTAGTATTGGCTGCGGCCGATCACTCCCCGGCCGGTTTCCCACCGCCCCTCCGGGGCAAGGAACGGCACTCATGGCATTCATGGCACGTAAAGACGCTCTGGTGAATCTGCGGGTAATTCTCGTGAAGAGGCGGGATGCCCTCCGCACGGCGCTGGCGGGTGACCTTTCGTTACTCAAGGAACTCCGCAGCGAATCACCGGGCGACGTCATCGACGCCGCCTACGATTCGGCCCAGGACGAGATCAGCTCGCAACTGGCGGAGGTGGAGAGTCGGGAACTCGCCAACATCGAAAATGCGCTGGAACGGATGAAGATCGGCAAATACGGCCAATGCGAGGTCTGCAACGGCCGGATCCCGATGGCCCGTCTCAACGCGCTTCCGTATGCGACAATGTGCATCGACTGCCAGCGGGAGCTGGAGCGGTCGGGCTTCGGAGGCGGGTCAGGGGTCGGCTTTCATGACGAGGAAGCTGGCGAGGAGACGGTCAGCGGCGAATTGGAACTCTGAAACCCGCCCGGGATATGCTGAAGCCTCCGGGCCTCTCACTTCCTGCGAGTGTTTCATGTTCCGTCGTCTCTCCGCGCTGGTCCGTCTCGTGCCGCCCCTGCTCCTCGCCGTCGCGACGGTCTCTGCACGGGCCGATGAGCCGCCGCTGACACGGGTGGAACCCACTGTCAGTCGGCGGAGCGATCGGATCGACCCGATGCGAACCGAACGGCTCTCGGCAGGAGAGCGGGAGCGGCTCTACGAGCAGGCCGCCCGCGACGCAGACCTGCTCGAGGCCCAGGGGCGGCAACTCCGCCGCCTCACCGACCTCCTCCGGCCCGCGGTGGTGCACATCGACGCCACCAAGCCGCTGGCCCGGCCCCGCTCCGGCAAGACCACCGAAGACGAGGCGGGGTCTGGGGTGATCGCCCAGATTTCAGGCGTGACAGCCGTGATCACCAACCGGCACGTCGTCAACCGCTCGGCTCTCGAAGACATCGCGATCCGACTCGACGACGGCCGCGAGCTGAATCCCAAGCGGCTCTGGTCCGACGCGGGCACCGACATCGCGGTCATGGAGGTCGACGCCGAGGAGCTGCAACCGGCTCGGCTCGCCGACGGCGACACCGTGCGAATCGGCGACACCGTGCTCGCGATTGGCAGCCCGTTTGGCCTGGCGCATTCGGTGACGCTCGGCATCGTCTCGGCGAAAGGTCGCCGAGACCTCGATCTGGGCGATGGCAATGTCAAGTTTCAGGACTTCATCCAGACCGATGCCGCGATCAATCCTGGTAACAGCGGGGGGCCGCTGGTGAACCTCCGCGGCGAGGTCGTGGGGCTCAACACGGCGATCGCCAGCAACTCCGGCGGCAGTGAGGGAATCGGCTTCGCGATCCCGATCCCGATGGTGCTGTTTGTGGCCCGGCAGCTCGTGGAGCACGGCTCGGTACCCCGGGCCTACCTCGGCGTGTCGCTCGACAGACAGTTCGACCGCGAGGAGGCCGACCGGCTCGGCATGGTGCGGCCCGTCGGCACGCGGGTGGAGGCCGTTACCCGGGGCTCGCCGGCTGATCTGGCCGGAATCCGCCCGGACGACGTGATTCTCGAGTTCGACGGACGGCCCGTGGAGGACGACGACCACCTGATGAGCATCGTGGGCATGACACCGCTCGACAGCGTGGTGCAACTGATACTGTTTCGCGACCGGGAGCGGATGACCGTGCGGATCAAGGTCGCGAGTCGCCGGGATTTTGAATAGCGGTGGGTGCGCCAGCGGCGGGGGGGCTGCCAGCCGACCTCACGCAGGGCCCACGATCTCCTCTGCCTCACGGCGCTGTTCTGGAGAGAGCCCTGGAAAGAGCCCCGGTGCGATCAGGTCGCGTCGGCAGCGGCGGCAAAGCCGCGGAGGATGCAGTCGGTCACCGCTGCCGCATCGCAGCCGACGAGGAGATCGATGCTCGGCCTGACCTGGCGGTTCTGCCGGCGATCGACGACGAGCATGCCGGCCGTCAGTTCGCCCGAGGTCTCGACATCGGCCGCGACGGTCGTGCGATCGAAGAGTTCCGGGTTTGTCGCAGCGACCAGGGCGACGGCGTCATGGAGCCAAATGCCCTCGCTGCCGAGGATTTGCCGGTGCGCGCGAAAGGCATGGGGCAGCATCTGCCGCAGCAGTTTCCCCGCGCGGGAAAACTCCCGCGGCAGCTGGTCGAGCAGTTCGAAGCCCAGCAGCACCTGCGACGATGTCTCCAGGGGCACGATTGTCTTCGTGAGCGGCTCACGGATCACGGTGCGGGCCGCGGCGGGGTCGCAGAAGAAGTTGAAGTCGGCCACTGGCGAGGCGTTGCCGGTGGCCTGGGCCGTACCGCCCGAGATCACGATGTCGCCGACGAGTTCGACGATCGACGGATCCCGCTTGAAAACACGAGCGATGTTGGTCAGAGGGCCAAGGGCGATGATCGTGATCTCGCGGGGATGCGCCTTGAGGCACTCCCAGATGACCTTCTCCGACTGGTGTCCGCCGTG
>QWQL01000129.1 GCA_003670825.1 Planctomycetota bacterium | reverse complement strand
TAGCCGTGCTCTGGTTTCGGTACGGCGACGCCGACCCCAGGCTCGCCCCGTCGCGCGCCTGGGACGTGCTGCTCTGGCTCTCGGCAACGGGATTCGTCGTGATCGCGGCATGGACGATCTGGCAGAAGCTGACGGCGACGTAGGCGGGGGTTGTGCTGCGTGCGCGCCGATCGTCGTTGATTACCACAGGTAGGAAACCTGTGGCTACGGGGGGGCGATCGGTGTTGGTTACCACAACGTAGGTACAGGTTTCCTACCTGTACTGCCGCAGCAGGTACCAGGCTGGACCACAGGTAGGAAACCTGTGGCTACAGGGGGCAGGATCGGCGTTGGTTACCACAACGTAGGTATAGGTTTCCTACCTTTACTGCCGCAGCAGGTACCAGCTTGGACCGCAGGTAGGAAACCCGCGGCTACGGGGGCAGGATCGGCGTTGATTACCACAACGTAGGTACAGGTTTCCTACCTGTACTGCTGCAGCAGGTACCAGGGTGGACCACAGGTAGGAAACCTGTGGCTACGGGGGCGCGATCGGCAACGAAGCCAGAACACAGGTAGGAAACCTGTGGCTACGGGGGCGCGGGCGCGGCGGCATGGACCTCAGGCTGTTCGTTCGGCAGGCGGGATGTCGGCAGAGTCCACGGGCACATTGGCCGCCGTGCCGGGCACCACCCGGGTGGCCCCAGTACTCACGTCGTAGACCATGCCGACGATCCCGATGCGGCCCTCGCGAACGAGCCGGTCGAGCACGCCGCTGGCGGCGCGGATGTCGCGGACCACCTGGGCCACGTTGCGGTGGGTCACCTCGTCGGATAGCTGCTCCCGGCCGCCCACGGCATCGGCCACGGTCGTGCCGCCGCTGCCATCGGCTACCACGCGGCCGATGCTGCGGAGAATCGGCGCGAGATGGGTGCATTCCGGGGCTATGGGAACCCCCGGCTCGCAGGCGGCCTTCACCGCCGCCCCGACGGCCCCGCACCGCGTATGGCCGAGCACGACCACGAGCTTCGCTCCGGCCACAGCGCAGGCAAACTCCATGCTACCGAGCACCTCATCCGTGGCGATGTTGCCGGCGACACGGACACTGAAGATGTCGCCGAGGCCGAGATCGAAGAGCAGTTCCGCGGGTGACCGTGAGTCGATGCAGCTCAAGACTACCGCGATCGGGTGCTGCCCCACGGCCGTGGCGATGACTTGCCTGCCATAATCCCGCTTGATTCTTTTGCCCGTGCGGAACCGCTCGTTGCCCTCCCGGAGGTACTCGTATGCCCCGGCCGGCGTGAGATCCCGCTGCAGCTCGTGCGTGGAGAAATCGACAAACGCGATCCGATCGGCGATCCGGTATTTCGGGCGAAAGCCTTTCGTGCTCACCGTCACGCCCCGCGCCGGCCCGATCGAATCGCGGTATTCCTTGATCATCTCTAGGATATCGGGGTCGATGTAGACGCTGTCGTGCGCGTCGATTAGCACGTGCTTGCCGGGGGGCATCCCGTCGAGCGTTCGCCGCAGCGCGGCCCGGTTGAGAAAGCTCACCTGGTTGGCGAGCTCGAGCCGGGTGACGTCGCCGGCCAGATGCCGCTCGGAGAACATCCTCACGGGGCGGCGGAGGTTGCTCCAGAGGATGAACGTGAGGCTCACCAGCAGGCCGATCACGATCCCGATGAGCGGGTCGGTGAGCACGATCGCCACCAGCGTGACCGCGAACGGCACGAACTGGTAGCCGCCGGCCTGCCACATGCCGGCGAAGACTGCGGGGCTCGCCAGCCGCAGGCCCGTGGCGATCAGGATCGCAGCGAGGCACGACAACGGAAGCCGGTTGATGAGACTGGGAAACGCGAGCACCGCCAGCGCGAGCAGCAGGCCGTGCACGATCGCCGCCCGCTTGGTGCGGGCCCCCGCATCGACGTTGACGCTTGACCGCACGATCTCACAGGTAATCGGCAGGCCGCCGAGCAGCCCGGACACGCAGTTGCCCACCCCCTGGGCGATCAGTTCCCGGTTGGCCGGCGTGGTGCGGCGGTCGCGGTCGAGCCGGTCCACGGCTTCTGTCGTGAGCAGCGCCTGGAGCGAAGCCACCAGCGCGATTGCGACGGCGGCGGCATACACGGCCGGGTTGCCGATCTGGGTGAAATCGGGCGTGGTGAGAAACGCCAGGAAGCCTTTGACGGTCGCCGTGACCGGCACCTGCACGCAGTGCGATGGTTCGATCATCCATGGCGCGCCGAGCTGCTCGAGGCCAAACGCGGCCACCACGCCGAGCACGACTGCCGCCAGCGGGGCAGGGATGCCCGAGGCGCGCAGCGGCTGCCAGCGGCTCCACAACCAGAGCAGCACGAGCGACGCAATGCCCACCGCCATGGCGCCGGGATGCAGATCGCCGAGAATCTGGAGGAGTTCGGAGAAGGTGTTTTCCTGGTCGGGCTGGAAGAACGACATCTCACCTTCGTAGTCGGTGTCGTGGCCGACGAGGTGGGGAATCTGCTTGAGCACCAAGATCACGCCGATGGCCGACAGCAGGCCTCGGACGACGCTCGTGGGCACGAATGATTTCACGACGCCGGCCTGAGCGAGGCCGAGCGCAACCTGGATCACGCCGGCGATCACCACGGCCAACAGCAGCGCCTCGAATGAGCCGAGCACTGCGATCTCGGCTGCGACCACCGCGGTCAGGCCGGCTGCGGGGCCGGAGATCGTGACCTGCGAGCCACTGAGCCATCCGACGACCACCCCCCCCACGATTCCAGCGACCACGCCGGAGATCAATGGCGCATTGGATGCCAGCGCGATGCCGAGGCACAGCGGCAGGGCGACGATAAATACGACGGCACTCGCGAGCAGATCACTCGAGAGCTGCTGCGGGTCGAATGAGGCGCGAGTCGCGAGCGAAGAGCGGTCCATAGGTGGTTCCGTGGCGGTGTGGCGGATGTGGAAGAGCCTGCCTTTGGTAAGGCAGGCTTCGCTCGAAGGCGGCCCGCGAGACAGCGGGGCCTAACCGAGCTGGGTTCAACGGTCGAACGAACCCGGATTTCCTACAACCGCATGGGGGCGAGCAGCCCGTTGGAGAGCCTGTGGCCGGAGTCTGTAGCCCACGGAGAACGGTCGAGCCCACCGACCGCCGACGAGCGACCCGAGCACGTTGCCACGGTGACGACCATGCGTGCTGCCCGCACCTGCCTGAACCGACTCGACTGGCTGACCAGCCTGATCCCGCTGTCGGAGAGCTTGACTTCGACCTCTTCGGTGGACGAAGCCTCAGCGCTTTCGCCGGAGACGACCTCACGAATCATCGCTGCCGACGGCAACACGAGACTGGCCGCGATCGCGAACCTCATGAGGATCGGCCAGACGCACTGGTTTGACCAGCGCCGAGACCGCGGGTTGGCAGCCATGATTTCCACCTGATGGAACACGTCTGTCGGCACGCTGCGGAGATCTCCGGTGGCGAGCAACGCGTCTGCGTAACTTCCCCTCACTAATCTACCTGCCCCTCCGAACGGAGCAACTGCAGTCGCGGGCCTGCGGGTACCATGCGGGCGTGAACGCCACCGACCCCGCCGGACAGCGACCGCCGATCCGCCTCGGATTTACGGGCTTTTGGGATACCTTCGATCCCCGCGACAACTACTTCACGCGGCTGCTCTCCCGCCGCTACGCAGTGGCCGTCTGCGACCGGCCCGACTTCCTGATCCATTCGTGCATCGGCAAGGGACGGCACGACCATCGCCGGCACGACTGCGTGCGGATCTTCTACACCGGCGAAAACGTGCCGCCCGACTGGCTCTCGACCGACTGGGCCTTCACGTTTGAGCACGACCCGCACCCGCGTCACTTCCGGCTGCCCCACTGGCCGTTCTACGTCGATCCCGCGAAGTTGGTGAAGCCTGCCGACGTGGATCCCGAACGGCTGCTCGCAGCGAAGACCCGGTTCTGCGGCTTCGTGGTCTCCAACCGGCTGTGCAACGTCCGCAATGAG
This sequence comes from Planctomycetota bacterium, assembly GCA_003670825.1. Classification (GTDB taxonomy): domain Bacteria; phylum Planctomycetota; class Planctomycetia; order Pirellulales; family UBA1268; genus QWPN01. The sequence goes on along the minus strand of QWQL01000129.1, from coordinate 9,260 downwards.
TTCTTTCGCCGGCTGTCGCGATACAAGCCCGTCGACTCCGGCGGCAAGTTGATGAACACGCTCGGCCATCGCGTGGCGGACAAGCAGGCCTTTCTCAGTGAGTGCCGGTTTACGATCGCCTTCGAGAATGAGTCGCATCCCGGCTACACCACCGAGAAGATCGCCGAGCCGATGCTCGTGAACTCGATCCCAATCTACTGGGGCGACCCGCTCATCGGCCGTGACTTCGACACGCGAAGCTTTCTTTCCGCGCACGACTGCGGCTCGCGGCGGACGTCGGCCCTGCTCGACGAACTCGTGGAGCGGGTGGTGGAGGTGGATCGCAACCCCGACCTGCTCCAGGCGATGCTCGCCCGGCCGTGGCTCCGCAACAACCGCGTGCCCCGCTGCGTCGATCCAGATGCGGTGCTCGATCGCCTCACGCAGATTATCGAGACGCCGATCGATCCCGTGGCGAGACGCCGCGATGCGGCCCGGTTGGCGGGGCTCGATCGCGTGCCGGATGCCGTCGGCAGCATCCGCCGCCGGTTGCTGCGAAAATACCGCCAGTGGACGTGCGACCTCTAACTCCACACGACTCGCGGCTGTGGTTTGGCAGCCCCACGGCTGGTGCCGCTGTGGCTGCCGCGAAACGGCCCGCCTACTTGATCGGCACCAGCGGCGGCGCGACGGGCTGCGGGACATAGGGCGTGTCGGTCGCTCCCGTGATCGGCGCCGCCGGCTGCGGCGGAGCGGTCGGCTGCGGCAGCGTGGGGAACCCACCCACCGCCTGCACGGGCTGGACGGCCTGGGCCGGTTGAACCGGCTGCGGCATCGGCTGAGGGACGGCCATCGGCGGCGGCACGAGCTGGGTTGCCGGCTGGACGGTGGCCTGGCTGCGGGTGTTGAGATCGTCGATCAGGAGTTTCACCTCTTCGTGAAACGCGAGGCCGCGGGCGGCGAAGACGTCGGTGGGTGTCACCCCGAACCGGCCGTAGAGCATCGAGTTGGCGTTGTTATCGACCGAGAGGTCGGCGCCGTTGATCGACACGCCGAGGAACAGGCCGCGGCTACGGGCATAGGAATAGATCTCCGCGCCGAGCCGCGCGTCGGTGCCGGCGTTGGCCTGGCGGCCGATGGGGCCAAGCGCGACGGAGGCGTCGGCACCGAGCGTGACCTTCTGGCCGTTGAGGATGCCGTTGAGGCTCCGCGGCGTGGCGAACACGAGCACGATGTCGGCCGACTGCACGCCGGCCTGGAAGCCGAGGCTGCCGCCCCCCATCGTCACCATCACCGGCGGGCTCCAGCTACGGTCGGGACGGCGGACGAGCAGCACCCCCTTGCCGTAGTTGACGCCGATGATGAAGCCCCCCTTGATCATGTCGGGAAAAATCGCGACCCCCTCGGCTCGGCTGAACATCGCCGGCGGGATCGATTCCATCGCCAGCCCGCCAAACTCGTCGAGCGTCTGACGGGCCGAGTTGACGGTTTGGATCTCGGCCTGTCCGCCGGTCATTTGCATCTGGGCGACGGCAGGGGCGGCGAGTAGGGCCAGAGCCGCGAGGGCGAGCACCGCGGGGTACGACGTGGACGAGAGACGCATGGCGAATCCTTTCGCGAGAACGAGAACCGGGCGAGAAACAGCGTATCCCCTGGGCCATTCCCCGTGAAAGCCCAACACCGCCCCGGAGAAGCCCCGCGGCCCGGCCCCCGCTCAAAGCCCGGCGCCGCACCCTCCGTGAAGCCCCCCGCCGTGAGGCGTGGGTCGCGTGCGGCCCCGAAAGAGTTCTGTCGGAAACGGCACTAGGCCAGCCGGTCGCGGGCCTCGAGGAGCAGCTGCTCCGTCTCCTCCCAGCCGATGCATGCGTCGGTCACCGACACGCCGTAGGCCAGCTTCGACCGGTCGGCCTGCACCGGCTGGCTGCCAGGGTGGATGTTGCTCTCGAGCATCATCCCCACGATCGACCGGTCGCCTGCCCGCCGCTGCTCGAGCACGTCGCGCCACACGATCGACTGCCGCGTGGGATCCTTGCCCGAGTTGGCATGGCTGCAGTCGACCACGATCCGGACCGGTAGCCCCGCCGCCTCGAGCCGGTGGCGGGCCTCGGCCATCACGTCGGGCGAGTAGTTGGAGCCCGAGCGGCCTCCGCGGAGCATCAGCATGCCCCACGGGTTGCCGGTGGTGGAAACGACGCAGGTGCCGCCGTCGTTGTCGATGCCGAGGAAGTTGTGGGACGCCTTCGCCGCCAGCATCGCGTCGATCGCGGCCTGCAACGAGCCGTCGGTCGAGTTTTTGAAGCCCACCGGCATCGAGAGGCCGCTGGCCATCTGCCGGTGGGTGGGGCTCTCGGTGGTGCGGGCGCCGATCGCTCCCAGCACGATCGTGTCGGCGATGTACTGCGGCGTGATCGGCTCCAGAAACTCGGTCGCCGTGGGCAGCCCCATGCGGGCGATCTCGATCAGGAGCGTGCGGGCCAGTCGGAGGCCGGTGGCCACATCGAAGGAGTCGTCGAGGTGCGGGTCGTTGATCAGGCCCTTCCAGCCGACGGTGGTGCGGGGCTTCTCGAAGTAGACCCGCATGATCACCAGCAGCCGGTCGGATACCCGGCCGGCCAGGGCGTGGAGCCGGGCGGCGTAGTCGCGGGCGGCGTCTGGATCGTGGATCGAGCAGGGGCCCACGACGGCCATCAGCCGCGGATCGTCGCCGGCGAGCACCGCCTCGACGGCCTGGCGGCCCGCCACGACCGTCTCCAGGGCGGCGTCGGCAAGCGGCACCAGCGCGCACAGCCGGGACGGCGGCACGAGCGGCTCGAGGCTCTTGATCCGCAGGTTGGACGTGGCGGCTGAGGCGGCGTGCGTCGCGGGCATCCCACAACCATACACGACGAAACGTGGCGGGGTTTGACCGCCTCCGGCGCGGCTGGTTCAATCCGGTTCCGGAAGAGCCGCAGGAGCGGTCGCAGGATGGCAGGCACCGGTGGACGGGAAGGAGCTCGCAGCGTGACGAAGCATGTTTTCGTGACTGGAGGCGTGGTCAGTTCACTGGGGAAGGGGCTCACGAGCGCCTCGGTGGGCATGCTCCTCGAAGCCCGCGGCCTGCGGGTGAGGATGCAGAAACTCGATCCGTACATCAACGTCGACCCGGGCACGATGAGCCCGTACCAGCACGGCGAGGTGTATGTGCTCGACGACGGGAGCGAGACCGACCTCGACCTCGGTCACTACGAGCGGTTCACCTCCACCAAGCTCACGCGGGAGAGCAACTACACCACCGGCCAGATCTACCTCTCCGTGATCAACAAGGAGCGGCGGGGAGAGTTTCTCGGCAAGACCGTGCAGGTGATTCCGCACATCACCAACGAGATCAAGGAGATGGTGAGAAACCTCGCCGACGGCGAGACCGACATCGCCATCACCGAGATCGGCGGCACCGTGGGCGATATCGAGAGCCTCCCTTTCCTCGAGGCGATCCGGCAGATTCCGCTGGAGGTGGGCCGCGAGAACTGCATCTTCATCCACCTCACGCTCGTGCCCTACCTCAAGGCGGCGGGCGAACTGAAGACCAAGCCGACGCAGCACTCCGTCGGGATCCTCCGCCAGATCGGCATCCAGCCCGACATCCTCGTCTGCCGCACCGAGCGGGCGATCGACGTCTCCGACCGGGAGAAGATCGCCCTGTTCTGCAACGTGCCGCTCGACTCCGTGATCGAGGAGCGCGACAAGGATTTCTCGATCTACGAGGTGCCACTGTCGCTGCAGTCGAACCGGATCGATGACATCATCCTGCGGCGGTTCGGCATCCAGGCCGGGCCGGCCGATCTGGAGGAGTGGCACGAAATCCTGCACCGGCTCCGCAACCCCGAGCACGAGGTTTCGATCGCCCTGGTCGGCAAGTACGCCGAGCATCGCGACGCCTACAAGAGCATTTATGAGTCGCTCGATCACGGCGGCATTGCCCAGAAGACGCAGGTGCGGGTGCAGGCGATCAAGAGCGAAGACATCGAGCGCGAAGGGGCCGAGCGGCTGCTCGCCGGCTTCGACGGCCTGATCGTGCCCGGCGGCTTCGGCGAGCGGGGCATCGAAGGGAAGGTGGAGGCGATCCGGTTTGCCCGCGAGCGGAAACTGCCGTTTTTGGGGATCTGCCTCGGGATGCAGTGCGCCGTGATCGACGTCGCCCGGCACTGCGCCGGCCTGGAGGGAGCCCACTCCACCGAGTTCAACCGCAACACGCTCCATCCCGTGATCTGCCTGATGGACGAGCAGCACAAGGTGGTCGACAAAGGGGGCACGATGCGGCTCGGCGCCCAGCCGGCGGTGCTCGTGGAGGGCACCAAGGCGGCCGCCGCCTACGGCACCACCCGGATCACCGAACGGCACCGCCACCGCTACGAGTTCAACGGCAGGTATCGCGAGCAGCTCGAGCGGGCCGGCCTCGTGATCGCCGGCACGAGCCCCGATGGGTCGCTCGTGGAGATCGTGGAGCTGGCAGACCATCCGTGGTTTGTGGCGGTGCAGTTTCATCCCGAGTTCAAGAGCAAGCCGACGGCGGCCCACCCGCTGTTTTCCGGCCTCGTGGCCGCGGCAGTGGAGCGGCACGCCGGGAGCGCGTGGGTGGCCGAGGTCTGATTCCGAGGGAGGCGAGATGAGCGACGAAGGCGACATCGCGGCGGGTGCGGATGGTTCCGGGATGCGGATGCCACCGGCGACATTCGATTTTTTGATCCACACCCTGTTTACGCAGGCGCTGATGGCCTTGGGGCGGATCCCGAATCCGATTACCAACAAGTCGATCACCAACATCGCCACCGCGAGGCATTTCATCGACACGCTCGACATGCTCGAGCAGAAGACGCGGGGCAACCTCACTGGCGAGGAGCAGCGGCTGCTCGAGGAGATCCAGCACCAACTCCGCACGATGTACCTGGAGGCGAAGTCATGATCCCGAGGAGCACCCGCGGCCGCGATCGAGGGGTCTTCACTCTCGTGCTTGCCTGCGCCTGCCTGCCACTGTCGGCCGCGGTCACGCTCGAGCGGCACGACGGCACGGTCGACGTGCTGGTCGATGGCCAGCCCTTCACGTCGTATGTCTTCACCGGGCATCGCAAGCCGATCCTGTTTCCGGTGCACGGCCCCGGGGGCGTGGCGATGACCCGATCGTGGCCGATGGTGGAGGGCGTGGCCGGGGAGGCGCACGACCATCCTCACCACGAATCGATCTGGTTTACACACGGGCTCGTCAACGGCGTCGACTTCTGGGTCTCCGATCCACGGGCCGTCAAGGCGGAGCGGCAGGGAGCTGACCGCATCGAGCACGTGGAGCTGGTCAGGACGGAAAGCGGCGACGAGGGCGTGATCGAGTCGAAGAACCGCTGGGTGAAGGCCGATGGCACGGTCGTCTGCACCGACGCGACGCGGCTGGTGTTTGGCGGCGACGCAGCGACGCGGACGATTGAGTGCACGGTCACGATCCATGCCGATCACGGGCCGCTTGTCTTCGGTGACACGAAGGAAGGGACGATGGGGATCCGCGTGCCCACGCCGCTCCAACTCAAGGACCTCCACGGCTCCAAGGGTGCGGCCGGCCACTGCACCAACTCCGAGGGGCAGCGGGATGATGACGTGTGGGGCAAGGCGGCCCGGTGGGTGGGCTACTGGGGGCCGATCGGCGGGAAGACGGTGGGCATTGCCGTGCTCGACCATCCTGACAACCTGCGGCATCCGACCCACTGGCACGCCCGCGACTACGGGCTCGTGGCTGCCAACCCCTTCGGACTTCACGACTTCACGGGCGCGGCGAAGGGCACCGGCGACCACACGATCCCGGCCGGCGGTTCGCTGACGCTCCGGTACCTGTTTGTGTTTCATGAGGGCGACTCGGCGGCCGCGGGCATCGAGGACCGCTGGCAACGCTGGGCGAAGGGCGACCGATGACTGCTCGCATCCTCGATGGGCGGGCTCTTGCCGGTCGCCTCGAACGCTCCCTCCAGCAGGAAGCGGCAACCTTTGCGGCGATGTTTGGGCGACGTCCGCGACTGGTGGTCGTGCTCGTGGGCGACATGGAGGCGAGCGCCTCGTATGTGAAGAGCAAGTCGCTGGCCGCCGCGCGGGTGGGCATTGACTCGGACGTGGTGCCCGTGGCGGCCACGGCGAGCACGGCCGACCTCGTGGCCCTCGTGAAGGCGCTCGCCAGCGAGAAGCATGGCCCCGCCGACGGGATCCTCGTGCAGTTGCCGCTGCCGCCGCACGTGGACACCGTGGCAGTGCTCGACGCCGTGCCGCCTGACCGCGACGTGGATGGCTTCCATCCCGAGAACGCCGGCCTGCTATCGCAGGGGCGGCCACGGTTTATTCCGTGTACCGCGGCAGGCGTGCAGCGGATGATCATCGACGCGGAGATCCCCACCGCGGGGAAGCACGTGGTGATCGTCGGCCGCAGCGACATCGTGGGCAAGCCGCTGGCGCTGCTCCTGGCATCGCGTCCGCCGGTGGGATGTCCGCCGGACGGCACCGGGGGCTGCGATGCGTCTGTCACGATCTGCCACAGCCGATCCGGTGACCTCGGCCACTTGACGCGGCAGGCCGACATCCTGGTGGCGGCAGTGGGACGGCCGGGGCTGATCACCGCCGACATGGTGCGGAAGGGCGCTGCGGTGATCGACGTGGGGATCAATCGCGTCGAGGGGAAACTCGTGGGTGACGTCGACTACGGTCCGGTCAGCGAGGTGGCGGGGTGGATCTCACCGGTGCCCGGGGGCGTGGGGCCGATGACGGTGGCGATGCTGATGTCGAACACGCTCCTGGCCGCCGAAATCCGCCGGCGCCCATAAGCGGCCCGCGAGCCGCCGCGCTGCCAGGCTCTCCCCCGTAGCCACAGGTTTTCTACCTGCGGATGCCCGTGGCCGGCGTGCAGGTAGAAAACCAGGACCACCGTTGAGGACGCCCCGCGCCGCGAGCCGCCGGTGGGTTTTCGGCTCCGGGCCAACCGGAAATACCGCGTGCTCCCCGGAAATACCGCCCAAAACCCGCCCTTGAACGCTTTTGCCGGGCTCACTATCTTCCCGACCCGCACGACAGGACACGCGGCCACACTCGGCCCATCCTGCCGGCTCCAGCGCAGACGCCGTCGACGGACGATTGGCGGATGCGATGGACACACGCGGCTGACATGTCCGATTCCTTTCGGGGTCTACCCACAGGCCCAGCGAGACGCCGGTTCATGAACTACTTCATCAGGGCGCTGCGTGAGGCCTCAAAAAGCTGGCCGCTGCTCGCTGCAGCCCTGCTCTGCTCCGCCGGCGTGGCCGCCCTCTGGGGGGCGAACATCGCCGCCCTGTTTCCAATCATCGAGGTGACCCTCAAGGGAGACTCGCTGCAATCGTGGAACGAGCGGCGGATCGTGGAGGCCCAGGGACGGATCACGGAGGCCACGGCCGCAATCCCCGTGCTCGAGAAGACGCTCGCCGACGGCGCTATCGATCCCGACACCGCCAAAAAGACGCGGAACCGTCTCGACACCATCAAACTCTCACTCCGTGGAGACCAGGCGCTCGTCTACTCGGGTGAACGGCTGACCCCGTGGCTCGACCGCTTTCTGCCCCGGGATCCCTTCCAGACCGTGCTGCTCGTCGTGGCCTTCGTGGTCATCAGCACCTTCGTGAAGCACGTGCTGCTGATGGGGTCTACGCTTTTGGTCAGCTGGGTGGCGATGACCATCAGCCGCAACATCCGCCTGAAAGTCTTCGACAAGGCGTTGGCTCTCGACCGTGCCCAGTTCATGAAATGGGGCTCGGCCGGCTTCATGGCGCAGGTGACGAGCACCTCCGACATGCTTGCCGGTGGCATCACTGCGGTCTACGGCGGGGCGGTCACCGAACCGCTCAAGATTCTCACCTGCCTCGGCTTCGCCTTCATGGTGTCGTGGCAGCTGACGCTCGCCTGCCTCACGCTGGCGCCGCTGGTGGGCTTTCTGATGGTCTGGCTCAATCGCCGGATTCGCAACGTGTCGAAGAACATCCTCGCCCGCTCGAAGGGCTTCCATCACGTGCTGCTCGAGGCCCTCAACAACGTGCTGACCGTGCAGGCCTACACGATGGAAGGCTTTGAGCGGCAGCGGTTCCGCACCTGCACCGGCGACATGATGCGGACCGGCATGTGGCATTCCTTTTACCACGCACTGGCCAACCCGATCACCGAGATCCTGGGGATCGGCATGGTGGCCACGTCGATCGCGGTGGGGGCGTGGCTCGTGATCAACCAGCAGACCAAGATCTTCGGAATCACGATGACCGACCAGCCCATGACGGTGCCGGGCGTCATGATCTTCTTCGGCTTCCTGATCGGGGCGAGCGACCCCGTGCGGAAGCTTTCCGGGGTGATCACCGGCTTGAACATCGGGATGGTGGGCGCTCAGGCCCTCTACCCGCTGCTCGACACGCCGTCGAAGCTCACTGAGGTCTTGCACCCGCGGCCGGTGCCCTCGCCCCACCGCGAGATCCGTCTCGAGGGCGTGTCGTTTTCCTACGACGGCATCGACACCGTGCTGCGGGACGTGAACGTGTCGATCGGCTTTGGTGAGCGGGTGGCGATCGTGGGCCCCAACGGCGGCGGCAAGAGCACGCTGGTGAACGTGATCTGCCGGTTCTACGACCCGACGACGGGCCGTGTTTTCCTCGACGGCGTGCCCCTGACCGAGGTCGCGGTGCACGATCTGCGGCGGCGGATCGCGATGGTCACCCAGCAGACCGAACTCTTCAACGAATCGATTCACTACAACATCCGCTACGGCCGCTGGGACGCCACCGACGAGGAGATCGAGGTGGCCGCACGCCAGGCCTACGCCCACGATTTCATCTCGGAGTTTCCCGAGGGCTATCGGACGATGGTGGGGCCCAACGGCTTCCGCCTCTCGGGCGGCCAGCGGCAGCGGATCGCGCTGGCCCGGGCCTTCCTGCGGAATGCCGAGATCCTCGTGCTCGACGAGGCCACCAGCCAGATCGACGTGGACAGCGAGCGGCTCATCCACGCGGCACTCTCCGCCTACGTCGCGAACCGCACCGTGATCATGATCACCCACCGGGCCAGCACCCTCGCCCTAGCCGACTCGATCATCGAGGTGGACCACGGAGTGGTGACCAAGCGGTTGGTTCAGCAGCAGCAGGCTGCCTGACAGTCGGCTCTCGAGCGCATTCGACCTACGTGGTTCGCCGGCTCGGGGGCGGTAAAAGTCGCGTCGCCGGGCGAGGATACGCCCAAGGCTCAGCGAGCGTTCGCCGACCCCCTTC
>QWQL01000115.1 GCA_003670825.1 Planctomycetota bacterium | reverse complement strand
TGCCGCAGTGCAACAGTCGTGTCAGGAAGGCCTGCCGCTCGGGGGTGTGGCCAGCCAACACTGTCGACTCGGGCCGGAGCAGCCGAAACTGATAGCTGGCATAGAACGAGCCCAACGGCCGGAGCACACCGGCCAGTTCGAGATGGGTGAGCACCGTTTCAATCACCAGCGGGCGAATGTCTGTGGCCTGCGCGAGCTCGTAGAGCGAGATGTCGAACTCGCCCGGCTGACGCGTGGGCCGGGAATCGTTGACGGATTTTGTCGGGGCTGCAGCCGACGACAGAAGTTCCTCGAGTAACTGCCGTAGCGCTTCCGGCGTGGGTGTGTCGCCGTAGGTGAAGTTGTCGAGCACGATCCGATCGTCGGCGCAGGCCAGTAGTTCGCAGACCGAGGGTCGGCCGTCGCGGCCAGCCCGGCCTGTTTCCTGAGCGTAGTTTTCCAGGGTCTTGGGCAGGTTGTAGTGATAGACCCCGCGAATGTCCGCCTTGTCGATGCCCATGCCAAAGGCGATCGTGGCGACGATCGTGTCGGTTCGGCCGCCCATGAAGGCGTCCTGCGTGTCATGGCGCTGCTCGTCTGGCAGGCCGGCGTGGTAGGCGAGTGCCTCGAGCCCGTTCTTCCTCAGGTGACTCGCCACCTCCTCGGCTGTCTTCTGCAACGTCACGTAGACGATCGCGGGGCCCTGCCGTTCCTGCAGTCGGCTCGTCAGCAGCGCAAGCCGGTCGCGGTCGGCACAGGGCGTGACTCGATAGGCGAGGTTCGGCCGCAGGAAGGAGTTTTGCACATGGTCGGCCTCGGCGATACCGAAGGCCCGGCGGATGTCGGCCGCCACCGCGGGGGTCGCCGTCGCCGTTAGTGCCAGGACGGGGCTGATGCCGAGATCTCTGGCGACATGGGCCAGTCGCAGGTATTCCGGACGAAAGTTATGCCCCCACTCCGAGATGCAGTGGGCCTCGTCCACCGCCATCATCGCGACCCGGGTCCGCGCAAGCCGCGCGACGAACTGTTCGTTCAGCAGCCGTTCGGGCGCGATGTAGAGCAGCTTCAGGGTGCCAGTGCGGATGCCGTCATACACGCCGGCTGTCTCGGCCGGGTCGAGCGAGGAATCGAGCCGCGCCGCCGCAATGCCCCGCAACCGGAGCGACTCGACCTGATCCTTCATCAGGGCGATCAAGGGTGAGATCACGACCGTCAGTCCGTCGAGGAGCAGGCCGGGCAGCTGGTAGCAGAGCGACTTGCCCGCACCCGTGGGGAAGAGCGCCAGCGCGCTCCTGCCGGCGAGCAGCGACTGGATCACCTGCTCCTGCCCGGCCCGGAAACTGGCATGGCCAAAAGACCGCTCGAGAACGCCGTGGAGATCGTGGGGCATGGAGAGGTTTCCGGGGGGATCGCAAGATAGTATACGGGTGTATACGTCTCGTCAAGTCGGTCAGCGGCCCGATAGCCCTGCCCACGCCCCATCCCTCGCGTGGACTTTGGTGCGCATTCGACTTCCATAGTTCACCGGCTCGGGGGCGGCAAAAGTCGCGTCGCCGGGCGAGGATACGCCCAAGGCTCCGCGAGCGTTCGCCGACCCCCTTCGCCTACCCGCCCTTGCTGACGGAGACGACGCTCCACAAACGCTGGATAGGCACTAGTGCGTGAGCTTCCGGTATCGAAACCGGTGGGGCTCGTCGGCGGCGATTCCGAGCCGCTCGCGGCGGCTCCGCTCGTACACCTCGAAGTTGCCCTCGCACACGTGCACGTAGCCGTCTCCCTCGAAGGCGATGATGTGCGTCGCCAGCCGGTCGAGGAACCAGCGATCGTGGGTGATCACCACCACCGAACCGGCGAAGCTCGTGATGCCCTCCTCCAGCGACCGGAGCGTGTCGACGTCGAGGTCGTTGGTCGGCTCGTCGAGTAGCAGCAGGTTGGCCCCGCCCCGAAGCAGTTTGGCCAGATGCACCCGGTTTCGCTCGCCCCCTGAAAGCGTGCCCACCTTCTTCTGCTGGTCGGGCCCCATGAAGTTGAACTTGGCGACGTAGCTGCGGGCGTTGACGGTCCGCTTGCCGAGTTCGATCGTGTCGTGGCCTTCCGAGATCTCCTCGAAGACCGTCTTGTTCGGGTCGAGGGCATCGCGGTTTTGGTCGACGTAGCCGATGTCTACCGTCGCCCCCACCTTGACGGTTCCCGTGTCGGGCTGCTCGGCGCCGACGAGCATCCGGAAGAGGGTGGTCTTGCCGGCCCCGTTCGGGCCGATGATGCCCACGATGCCACCCGGGGGCAGCTTGAACGAGACGTTTTCGAACAGAAGCTTGTCGCCGAAGGCCTTCGAGATGTTGTCGACGTCGATCACCTGGTCGCCGAGGGGTCGGCTGGCGGGAATGAAGATCTCGATGTCTTGGTCGCGGACCGCGGCCTGCTCCGCGGCGAGCTTTTCATACGACGCCAGGCGGGCCTTGCTCTTGGCCTGCCGCGCCTTGGGAGACATCCGCACCCACTCGAGTTCCTTGTCGAGCGTCTTCTGGCGGGCGCTGACCGTCTTTTCCTCGAGTTGCAGCCGGGCCTTCTTCTGCTGGAGCCACGACGAGTAGTTGCCCTCGAAAGGAATCCCGCGACCGTGATCGACCTCGAGGATCCACTTGGCCACGTTGTCGAGGAAGTAGCGATCGTGGGTCACGGCGACAACGGTGCCGAGGTACTCGGCGAGGTGCCGTTCCAGCCAGTTCACACTCTCGGCATCGAGGTGGTTCGTCGGCTCGTCGAGCAGGAGCAGGTCGGGCTTCTCGAGCAGCAGTTTGCAGAGGGCCACGCGGCGTCGCTCGCCGCCGGAGAGGTTCGTCACCCCCCAGTCGCCCGGCGGCAGGTTCATGGCGTCCATGGCGATCTCGACCTGCCGGTCCAAATCCCAGAGATTTTTGGCGTCGATCTCGTCCTGAACGGTCGCCTGCTCGGCGAGGATTTTCTCCATCTCCCCGTCCGACATCGGCTCGCCTAGCCGCGTGTTGATCTCCTCAAACCGTCGGAGGACCGCGCGGGAATGATCGACCGCGTCCATCACGTTTTCGAACACCGTTTTCGTGAGGTCGAGTTGCGGTTCCTGCTCGAGATAGCCGACGGTGTAGCCCTCCGCGAGCCGGGCCTCGCCGTCGAAGTCTTTGTCGATGCCCGCCATGATCTTCATGAGCGTGCTCTTGCCAGCGCCGTTGCGGCCGAGCAGGCCGATCTTGGCTCCGGGATAAAACGCGAGGTTGACGTTCTTGAGCAGCTCGCGCTGGCCGAACTTCTTATGGAGGTCGGAAACCTGAAAGATAAAGGCGGGGCCCATCGGATGGAGTGTCGCTCGGGAGGAGGGAACGGGTCGGAACTCTCTACGTGGCTATGATGCTAGCAAATAACCCGTCATCCCAAGAGGGCTCGTTGCAGCGTTTTGGGGGATGCACTACGATGCTAAGTCACGGTTTTTCCCTGGAATTACCGACCGTTCGATCGAGGAGGAGGAGTTCGACCATGCCCGACTACGTCCATCCTGAAGTGCTGGTGTCGACCGACTGGGTGGCGGAGCACCTCTCCGACCCGCAGGTGCGGATTGTCGAGTCTGACGAGGATCGCGCCCTCTATACCCAAGGGCACCTTCCCGGCGCCGTCGAGATCGACTGGGCGGTCGACCTGCAGTGCCAGGTGGAACGCGACTACATCGACCGTTCGGCGTTCGAGAAACTCTGTGCCGAGCGGGGCATTTCCAACGACACGACCGTCGTCTTTTACGGCGACCAAAACAACTGGTGGGCCTGCTACGCCTTCTGGGTATTCAAGCTCTACGGCCACAAGGACTGCCGCATCATGAATGGCGGCCGCAAGCGGTGGGATCTCGACACTCGGCCGTGGTCGAGCGAGCGGGTGTCGTATCCCCACGCCTCCTATGCCGCCCAGGATCAGGATTTGGCGATCCGCGCCCTCCGCGACGAAGTGCTCAAGCACCAGCGGGCGGGCAAGCAGCTGCTCGACGTGCGGAGCCCCGAAGAGTACCGCGGCGAGCGGATGCACATGCCCGACTACCCCAACGAGGGTGCCATTCGTGGCGGTCACATCCCGGGGGCTGTCAACGTGCCCTGGCCGATGAACTGCCACGACGACGGCACGTTCAAGTCGGTCAAGGATCTCGAGAAGCTCTACATCAAGGAGCTGAAGATGAAGCGGCGGTCGCCCACGATCGCCTACTGCAGGATCGGGGAGCGATCGAGCCTGACATGGTTCGTGCTCACGTACCTCCTCGGCTTCGGCAGCGTGAAAAACTACGACGGTTCGTGGCTGGAGTGGGGCAACTGCGTCCGGGTGCCGATTGCCAAGGGTGGCGAGCCGGGGGGGCCGTCGGCGGCCTCCGCCTCACCGCCACCGGCCTCCGCTTCGCCGACGCCGGCGGTACACGCTTAGCCCATGGCCAGCGTGCAGGAACGGCTCAGCGAACTGATTGGCGAGTTTGCCGATCTCGACGCCCGGGAGAAACTCGAACTCCTCGTCGATTTCGCCAACGGCCTGCCGCCGTTGCCGGCGGAGTACGAGGCACGCAAGGCGGTCGAAGACCGGCGGGTGCGCGAGTGCCAAACGCCCGTGTTCCTCTGGATGGAGTCGGACGGCACTGCCACCGCGACGTTCGTCGCCGAGGTCGCTCCCGAAGCTCCGACCGTCAAGGGATTCGTCGCCATCCTTGCCGCCGCAGTCAACGGCCGCCCGGTCGCGGAGGTAGCGTCGCTCTCCGACGACATGCTCGACAGGATGGGCCTGGCCGACGTGCTGGGCATCCTGCGGACCCGTGGCCTTCGGGCGATCGTCGCCCGGGTCAAGCGGGGCTTCGCGGAACTGGCTGCGGCTGGAACTGGAAACTGATTACACATCTCCAACAGGAGCCGAACGGATGTCGCCAGCGGAAAAGGTTGTCGCCGGGGTCGATCTCGGTGGGACCGCGATCAACTACACCTTTCTCGATGAGCGTGGCCTGTTTCTGATTGCGGGGCTGTGCGAGCATCCTGCCCGCAGCGTCGAGGGACCGAACATCTGCATCGGCCAGATTGCCGAGGGCCTCGAACTCGCCTGCCGCACGGCGGGCGTGGATCGCCGTAAGCTCATCGCCGTGGGGCTCGACACGCCGGGGCCGGCGAGTGCCGACGGGGTGCTCAGCAAGCGCGGCTCCACGAACTTCGTTCATTCCGCCTGGGCGGGCTACGACATGCGGGCGGGGCTGGAGTCGACGCTCGGCCTCCCGGTGACCTACCTCAACGACGGCAATGCCGCAGCGCTCTGGGGCCACGTCTCGCTGTTCGGCTCCGAGAACACGTCCACGAGCGTATCGGCGATCATCGGCACCGGCCTCGGCGGGGGCGTGATCACCGATGGTCGCGTCGTTTCCGGACGCAACGGGTTCGGCGGCGAACTCGGCCATGTGCTGATCCCCTACGCCGCGATTCCCGGCATCGAAGGGCTCACGCCCGACTGCAACTGCGGTCGCACGGGTGACCTCGAATCGCTCTGTTCGCTGACCGCGATCCGCCGGACGCTGCTGCCCCACTTTCTCGCCAAGCAGCCTGACCATCCCCTGGCGGCCATCGCCGACATCGGTGAGGCGGCGAAGAAGGTCCGCGGCATGGCCGAGAAGGGGGACGTGATGTGTCGCGAGATCTTCCGCGTGCAGGCTCACGCACTGGGTCTGTTCTTCGACGAAATGGTCAACGTCTTCGATCCCGATGCCCTGATCGTTGGTGGCGGCGCTGTCGAGACCTCGGACGAGTTCCGCGACTGGTTCATCACCGAGATTCGCGCGGGGATGCCGTCGCAGCGGGAGGAGCAGGCCGATCTGCCGATCCACGTGATGCCCAGCGGGGACTCTGCCGGTGCCCGGGGCGCCGCGCTCGACGCCGCCCGAATGGTCCGCGAGCGGGGCCTCTGAGGCTGCGATGCGAATACTCCGGCCTGCGCGCGTGATTCTGCTGATCGTGGGGGTCGCTCTGCGGGCGGTTGCGGCGGCGGAACCGGCACGCGATGTCGTCGTCTACGGCGCCACCTCGGGAGGGATCGTGGCGGCGATCCAGGCCGAGGCGCTGGGCCGGTCGGTCGTCGTCGTCGAGCCGGGCCGGCATCTCGGCGGGCTGACGTCTGGTGGCCTCGGGGCCACCGACATCGGCAACAAGCGGGCGATCGGTGGCCTGTCGCGGGAGTTTTACCGCCGTGTGGGCCGGCAGTACGCCGATCCGGCCACCTGGGTGCACGAGCGTCAGCAGGACTACGAGAACCGCCGCAAGGTGCCGGGTGAGGTGGAGATGTGGACCTTCGAGCCTCACGTTGCCGAGCGCGTGTACCGCGAGTGGCTCGCCGAGGCCGGCGTCGAGGTGGTGACCGGAGAGCGGCTCGATCTCGATGGCGGCGTGGCGAAGGAGGGGGGCGTCATCCGGTCGATTCGCATGGAATCGGGCCGCACGTTCGCCGGGCGGATGTTCATCGACGCCACCTACGAGGGCGACCTGATGGCGGAGGCGGGCGTTGCGTTCCACGTCGGCCGCGAGGCCAGCGCGACTCATGGCGAGACGCTCAACGGCATCCAGATGGCCGGGGCTACGAAGCACCAGTTCACCCACGACGTCGATCCCTACGTGATGGCCGGTGATCCGTCGAGCGGCCTCCTGCCGCTGATCTCGCCGGAGCCCGTGGGCACCGACGGCGCGGGCGACGCCCGCGTGCAGGCGTATTGCTTCCGGATGTGCACGACCGACGTGTCGGAAAACCGGGTCGAGTGGCCGAAGCCGGCGACCTACGACGAGAAGACGTACGAAGTTTTGTTGCGGAACTTCGAGGCGGGCGACCGGCGCGTGCCGTGGAATCCGGTGCTCATGCCCAACCGCAAGACCGACACCAACAACAACTTCGCCGTGAGCACGGATTTCCTCGGCGGCAACCATGGGTATCCGTGTGGTGATCATGCGGCCCGCGAGCGGATCGTCGCCGCGCACCGCGACTACCAGCAGGGCCTGCTGTGGACGCTGGCCAATCATCCGCGGGTGCCGGAAGAGGTGCGGGCCCACTTTCTCCGCTGGGGTCTTGCCCAGGACGAGTTCGTGGACAACGGCCACTGGCCACACCAGCTGTACGTTCGCGAGGCCCGGCGGATGGTGGCGGATGTCGTGATGAACCAGAACCATTGCCAGCAGCGGGAGGTGGTGGACGACCCGGTGGGCCTTGGTGCCTACGCCATGGATTCGCACCACGTCCGTCGGCTCGTGACTCCTGACGGGAAGGTTCGGAACGAGGGAGACATCCAGGAGCGCGTCTCGCCGTATCGGATCTCGTATCGCAGCATCCGGCCGCGGCGCGAGGAGTGCACGAATCTGCTCGTGCCCGTCTGCCTCTCCGCCTCGCACATCGCCTACGGCTCGATTCGCATGGAGCCGGTGTTCATGGTGCTCGGCCAGTCGGCGGCCACTGCGGCGGCGTTGGCGATCGAGGCCGGCGTGGCCGTGCAGGACGTCTCCTACGACCGCCTTCGCGAGCGTCTGCTCGCCGACGGACAGGTGCTGGAGTGGACCGGGCCGTCCCGCCGCCCGAAGCCCGAGCCGGTGGGGAGCCCCGCGCCGTGAGGCGCGGCAGGAGCGCGGGCCCGACCGCCGTGTGACGCCGCGGCCGGTAAACGCTCGCTTCCGGTCACTTCAGCCGCAGGGTGTCGAGCGAGGCGAGGTCGCCCTGCCAGGCATCGCGGTCGACATTGCCCTTCACGCCCGGTACCGAACCCTTGGAGGTGTACTGCCACATCGACCATGTCTGCCAGCCCCGCGGCACGTACTTCACGGGATCCTCGACGTAGGCCGCAAGCCAGAGCGGGCACCCCAGGGAGTCGCCGTCACCGGCCTTGTCGCGCCAGAAATAGAAGCCGGTGTAGATGATCGGCGGGGCCCGCATCAGCTCGCGGAGCCTGTTCACAAACGCCTCCGTCCACGCCCGCACCTCCTGGGGGGGCAGGCCGTCGTCCTTCTCGAGGTCGAGCACGATCGGCAGGTCACCCGGCTGTGGTCGAACCGTCTCGAAGACGAAGTCGGCCTGGGCCGCGGCGTCAGCGGCTGGGCGGCCGAAGTGGTAGCCGCCGCGGATCAGCCCGGCCGCCGCCATGGCCGGCCAGTTGGCGGCGAACCGCGGGTCGACGTGGTGGATTCCTTCGGTTGCCTTGCAGATGCAGAAACTGATCCCCGCATGCTTGACGCGGCCGAAATCAACCGCGCTTTGCCATCTGGACACGTCGATGCCCTGGACGGGGTGGCCGGGGCCCGCGTTGTCGGTCGATTCGGCAGCACGCGCCGTGCGGATCACGACCGCGGCCGCGCAGGCCGACAGCACTTTCCGACGGGGGATGATCATGGGCCGCTTCCGTCCGCTCAGGCCATCGGCAGTTTGGCGGCCGTGGCAGCGGCGCGGAGTTCTTTGGGCAGTGGAAAGTAGACGTCCTCGTCGCGGATCGTCCGCTCCTCGACGTCGGCGTTGAACCGCTGCCTCAGCCACGACAGACAGTCCTGCACCACGCTCTCCGGGGCACTCGCCCCGGCCGTGATCACCACGGTCTCATCGCCGCGAAACCAGGCCGGGTCGATCTCACTGGCGCCGTCGATGAGGTGCGCGGCGATGCCCCGCTCGCGGGCCAGTTCGGCCAGCCGCTGGCTGTTGGAACTGTTTTGGCTCCCCAGCACGATCACCATGGTGGCTTCGTCGGAGAGCAGGCGAACGGCTTCCTGCCGATTCTGCGTCGCGTAGCAGATGTCGTCCTTCGGGGGTCCCACGATCTGGGGAAACCGCGCCTTGAGCAGGCGGATGATCCGCGACGCATCGTCGACGGAGAGCGTGGTCTGGGTGAGGTAGGCCAGTTTGTCGTCGGGGCCGAAGGGGAGCGTGGCGACGTCTTCAGGCGATTCGACGAGCGTGAAGGCTTCGGGGGCCTGTCCGATCGTGCCGATCACCTCGTCGTGCCCCTCGTGGCCGATAAGCATGATCCGATAGCCCTGCTTCGCATACTTGATCGCCTCGAGGTGCACCTTGGTGACGAGTGGGCAGGTGGCATCGATGGCCCGCAATCGCCGCGCTGCGGCCACCCGTCGCACCTCGGGAGCGACGCCGTGAGCGGAGAACAGCAGCACGGCGCCCTCGGGCACCTCCTCCACCGTGTCGACAAACACCGCCCCCTCGCGGGTGAACCGGTCGACGACGTGCTTGTTGTGCACGATCTCGTGGAACACGTAAATCGGGGTGCCGTGGAGGCGGATGGCGGTCTCCAGGGTTTCGATGGCCATGTTGACGCCCGCACAGAAACCGCGGGGGCTGGCGAGGAGAATTTTCATGGTTCGGCCCGGGAGAAAGCGACGTCGACCGGCGGTCGGCCCGTGTCATAAGGTACAACGAAGTGGACGGCATCCGCATCGTAGTGGAGGCCGCGGGGCCCGGCCAGAGAAACCGGCCCCCGGGATTCGCCGCCCTCGCCGGCGGTGCGGAGCGTGCCGATGCAGGGCCGGCCGAATGCCGCGACGCCCCCCGTCAGTCGAGGTCAGGCCGCGCGCCAGGATCAGGCCGCCCGGCGGGATCCTGTGGCCTGGCGGCTTGCCGAGGTGCCTGCCGCTGGCGATCTGGCGGCCGCCGAGGCCTTCTGTCGCGCCGTCGCTCGGCGGCACTATGAGAACTTCACCGTGGCGACGCGGCTTGTGCCGCCGCGGCTCCGGCAGCACCTCGCCAACGTCTACGCCTTCGCCCGCTGGAGCGACGATCTCGCCGACGAGGCGGCCAGCCCGGAGGAGGCCCTCGTGGCGCTCGCGGCGTGGCGTGAGCAACTCGCAGGGTGCCTCGCCGGCCGGCCGCAGCATCCGGTGTTCATCGCGCTCGCGGAGACGATCCGGGCCACGGGCCTGGAGGGCGAGCCCTTCTCTGACCTGCTCGACGCCTTCGAGCAGGATCAGCGACGCACGCGGTACGACACCCGCGAGGAACTCGCCGACTACTGCCGACGGTCTGCCGATCCCGTGGGCCGGGTCGTGCTGGCGCTCGAAGGGTGCCGGGATCGGGAACTGGTGAGCCTTTCCGACTCGATCTGCACCGGCCTGCAGCTGGTGAACTTCTGGCAGGACATCCGCCGCGACCGGCTGGCTGGTCGCGTCTACCTGCCCGGCCATGATATGGTCCGCCATGGTGTCGACGAGGCCATGCTCGACGAGCCTGCCGCCTCCCCGCCGCTCCGTCGGCTGGTGGCCGATGAGGTGGAGTGGGCTCGCCGCTGCTTCGACCTCGGAGCGCCGCTCGTTCGGCGTGCCCCGGCGGTGCTGCGGCCAGCGATCGGGATGTTTCTCGGCGGCGGCCGCGCGGTGGCGGATGCCATCGAGCGAGCCGCATTCGACACGCTCTCCCGCCGGCCCGTCGTGGGCCGGATGCGAAAGGCCGCGCTCGCGGCCCGCGCCTGGTGGGGCACTCTGACTGCGGCGAGGGATGGCGCATGAGCACGCTCGCCGGCGACCACCGTGCCTGCGCCGCGATCCTCGCCCGGTCGAGCTCGAGCTTCGCGCTGCCGATCCGGCTGCTGCCCGAGGCCAAGCGGCGGGGCACGACCGCCCTCTACGCCTTTTGCCGCGTCGCCGACGATCTGGTGGACGACGCCGCCGACGCCGTCACGGCCGCCACTGGCCTCGAGGCGTTGGCGGCCGCGACCGAGGCTGCCCTGGCTGGCCACACGGTCGACGATCCCATGCTGCGGGCCGTCGTCGATACCGTCCGCCGCTTCGGCGTGCCCGCGGACTGTCTTCGCGACATCCTGGCGGGCGTCCGCATGGATCTCGACCGCAGCCGCTACGACACGCTTGTCGAGCTCGAAGGCTACTGCGATCGCGTGGCCAGTGCCGTGGGGATCGCGGCGGTTCACATCTGGGGCTTCACGTCGGCCGAGGCCGTGGACCTCGCGCACGACTGCGGAATCGCCTTCCAGCTCACAAACATTCTCCGCGACATCCCCGAGGACCTCGCCCGCGGCCGAATCTATCTGCCGCACGAGGACTTTCTCGCCTGCGGCTGCAGCGAACACGACCTCGCGGCCGGCCGGATCGGGCCAGAGTTTGCGGGGCTGGCCGCCCTGGAGATCAGCCGGGCCGGGGCGCGGTTTGCGCGGGCAGCCCAGCTCGACCGCGTGCTCTCCACCGATGGCCGCGGGGTGTTCCGGGCCATGTTTGGCGTCTACCGTGAAATGCTCGGCGCCGTGCGGCGGGCTGGTCCGGACATCTTCAGGAGCCGCGTGAAGGCATCGCGGCCGAGGCTGCTCGTTGCGGCAGCGGCCACGCTCTGCTGTGGCACGCGGTGGCGGCCATGAGCCAGGCCCGTGGGGGATCGATCGCGGCGAAGACGGCGGCCCACGTGGTCGTCGTGGGGGGCGGCTTGGCCGGGCTCGCGGCCGCGGCCGCGCTGGTGACTGCGGGCTGCCGGGTGACGGTTTTGGAATCACGGCGGAAGGTGGGGGGTCGGGCTGCGTCGTATGAGGATCCCGTCTCGGGAGGGCTCGTCGATGCCTGTCAGCACGTGGCCATGGGGTGCTGCACCAACTTCCTCGACCTCTGCCAACGGACCGGCCTCACCGATGCGCTCCGCCGTGACCGCACGCTCTGGTTCATCGGCCCCGACGGTGACCGAAGCAGGTGCACTCCCTCCCGTTGGCTACCGGCGCCGCTCCACCTCGCTCCGCTGCTCTTCGGGATGCGGCACTTCTCGATGGGTGAGAAGCTCGCCCTCGCCCGCGGCATGCTTCGGATAGCGCGGCTGCGGTCCGAGGATCGACCTGACACCGCCACGGCCCTGGAATGGCTCCGAGCCGCCGGCCAGCCGGAGCGGGTGATTCACTTGTTCTGGCAGCCGGTCGTGGAGAGCGCGCTTGGTGAATCGATCGATCTGGTGAGCGTGCGCGCCGTCCGCAAGGTCGTGGTCGACGGGTTTCTCGCGCATCGTGACGCCGCCGACCTGATCGTGCCGACGGAGCCCCTGGGACGGCTATTCGGTGACCGGCTCGTGCGGTGGCTCGAGGCCGCCGGTGTGGTCGTGACCACGTCGGCCGCCGTCACGGCGGTGGAACGTGACGACCGGGGCCGGGTCGTGGGCGTGTGCTGCCATGGCGACGTCGTGGCCTGCGACGCCGTCGTGCTCGCGGTGCCGTGGAAGGCAGCCGGGCGGCTCGTGCCAGACCTCGTCACCGCGGCAGACGAGCGGGTCGTAGGATCACCGATCACAGCGGTGCACCTCTGGTTCGACCGTGCCGTGGTCGACCTGCCGCATGCCGTGCTCGTGGGGCGGGTTTCGCAGTGGGTGTTTCGGGAGGACCAGGCCACCACTGGGCCGCCGGGGAGCCACGGCCACTGCCAGGTGGTGATCAGCGCGTCACGAGGCGTGATGGGGGGCGACCGGACGGCGCTCGTAGACGCGGTCGTCGCCGAACTTCGCGACGTGTTTCCGGCAGCCCGGGAGGCCGTGCTCGTGGAGGCCAAGGTGGTCACCGACCCGACGGCCGTGCTCTCGGTCCGGCCTGGAGTAGACGCCGTGCGTCCGCCCGCCCGCACGCGCGTTGCCAACCTCTTCCTCGCAGGCGATTGGACCGCCACGGGCTGGCCGTCCACCATGGAGGGCGCGATCCGCAGCGGTCGCACGGCCGCCGACGCGGTGGCCGCCCATTTCGGTCATCCCAATCGGTGCCTCGTGCCCGACCTCGTCAAGAATCCGCTGGTGTGGCTGCTCGTCGGCGGGTGACCGGCCTCAGGGCAAGACCGCGATGAGGTCGACGAGGGCCGCCGCCAACGTGCGGCCGTCGATCACGGCCTGCTCCCAGACCCGCCACAGGTCGCCGGCCGCGGCGGGCCTGCGAACGACGGCGGCGAGCGCCGTTCCGAGCCGGCGTGCGGCCGACTGCGGAGCGGCGAGGGCGGTGATCTCGCGCGGCAGATCCTGATCGGCCGAGTCGGAGATCACCCGGATCGACGCGCAGGGCAGCCCTGCCTCGCGGGCCGCCGTCGCGACGGCCCGGGTTTCCATGTCCACGACCGCGGCTCCCGACGACGCCGCCAGGAGCCGCTTCGCTTCGGCCGTCGCGGCCACGTGCGGCACCGTCACGATCGTGACGCCCGGATGGCCGTCGGCATTCGCGCCGCCGACCCCGGAAAGCGGGATCGCCTCACCACCGCTCTTGGTGACGCTGGCGACCGGCCGCACCACGTGGCCCCGCGGCAGCGCCGGATCGAGGCCGCCGGCGAATCCCGCGGTCACGACCATGCCCGGGCGAT
>QWQL01000197.1 GCA_003670825.1 Planctomycetota bacterium | reverse complement strand
GCAGAACACGGCGTCGCCCGCGACCACGCAGTGGTCGACCGAATCGTACCGCCGCATGTCGCCGAGTCCGCGCTGCTTGCGGAACGCGTCGACGTCGGCGGCGCCGGCCCAGGCCGGCTGCGGCGGCTGCGGCGACCGGTATACCCAGGCGGGCGCGAGCCGTCGGGCGTCGATTCGCTCTCCTGTCGCTCCGCTGCGGCGCAGATCATGGCGAAACATCGGCCAGTCTTCCGCTCCGGCCACACCGAAGCCGAGCCCGGCGATGACGCTCCAGATCCCGAGAAACAGGGACACGGCGTTGCTTTGGGAACGACTCATTTCGCGTCCTCGTCGGCCGCCCAGGCGAACTCGCCGTCCTCGACCGACCAGTTGCGACCGAAGAAACCGGCGGCCATCGTCCGAGGCGAGCCGGTAGGCTCGGCGGCCGCACGCACCACCACGCAGTCGGGATAGCGAACGAACGGCACGAACAGGCTCCAGCGCTGGGCCAGCTGCATCCCCACCGGCCCGGTGCCCCCGATCGCGACGACCGCCGCGGTGTCGCTCCCGGGACGGGGCTGCACGAACAGCACCGCCAGGTCGTCGCCGGTGAGGGTGCGGTCGCCGATCCGGAGCGACCCGCGTCGGACCTCGACCGGCGAGTTGGGCAGCAGCCCGTTCCAGGCGGAGTTGGCGTCGGCATTCCCCACCAGCAGGATCGTGCGATCGGGTTCGGCGTGGGCGTCGAACTCGACGTCGCTGACGACCTCCGGCGTCGAGACCGCCCGTGAGAGATAGGTCTCGGCGTCGTAGCGGGCCTTGGCGAGCATCCGGGCGTTTTCGGCCTCGCTGCCGGTCGAGCCGTAGACCGTGAGAAACCGCCGGTCGACCTCCTCCTTCACCGGCCCGTAGCGGTGCGGCCCCTTGAGACGCGGCGCCGGCTCGGCCGCGACCTTCCACGCCTCGCCTTCCCGCTCGAGCCACAGACCGCCGCCGGCATCTGCGGCCCCCGACACCTGCTGGCCGTCGATCTTCACCGTCGCCCGCTCCGGTGACCGTAGGTGGCGGAGGTCGAGCCTCAGGGCCGCGACGTTCTCGCTCTCGACGGCGAACTCCCCCTTCAGGGGCCAGCAGTCGGCCTTCACCCGGCTCAAGTCGCCGTGATGCCGCTGGGCCACGATCGAGATCCAGTGGAGCCGCGACGTGATCCGCGGGTTGGGCGAGACGAGTTCCAGCGATCGCACCGAGGCGTCGGGCGGCAGCACGTGCCGCGCGAAGCACTGCATCATCTGCGGCCAGTCGACGCAGGCGGTGCTGGAGTCGCTCTCCACGCCGTTCCAGAAGTGGCTGCCGCCCTCCTCGCGGTACGTCCAGTCGCGATGCCCGGCGTCGGCGAGCAGTTTCGCCATCTGCCGGCTCTGGTCCACCGGCACGTTGTTGTCGCTGCTGCCGTGCAGCACGTAGACGGCGCGGTCGCGGAGGTTCGGAAGCAGCCGCTCCGGGTCGCTGGCGAGCATCGGCCGAGCCATGATCGCGTCGATCCCCACGGAGGTCGCCAGGGGATCGTGCCCGCGGTAGTTCCAGTAGTTGATCCAGCCGGCGCTCGGTCCGATCGCTGCGAAGTCCTGCGGGTTGAGGCAGCCGATGTGCCAGGTGCCGTGGCCCCCCATCGAATGCCCGGACAGGTAGACCCGCGTCGGATCGTGCGGCAGGCGGGACTGCGCGTCGCGAAGCGCCTCCAGCGCGTCCTTCCGGCCGATGTCCTCCCAGTCGAAGCCGTACGGGCCGCGATTGGTCGGGGAGACGAGATGGGCCCACGACTTACCGCCGATGTGGACCAGGTGCGACGCCGCGTCGACCGAGGCGCCGTGCAGCGTGAGCACCACGGCCGGCGGCGGATCGCCGTCGCGATGCGCCGCCCGCTTGACGGCGTAGTACTGCACCGTGCCGTCGATGTCGCTGCGGAAGGTCTGCACGTGCGGCTCGCGCGGATCGAGCGGATTGGCCAGCCGCAGCCCGAGATCCGCCGTCTCCACCGGCCGCTCCTCGGCGTCGAGTAGTTCGAGCCGCAGCCGCGCCGGCCCGGCCGCGGCGGGGGCCGCGGGGATGCGATACGCGACGCGGAGCGTGCACAGCGGCGGGATGGAGGCCACCTTGGTGACCAGGGTCGTGCCGTCCTCGCGGGTCGCCCGCACCGAAAGGCCGTCGATGGTGTCGGGCGTGGCGTTCGAGACGCCGCTGCCCGCCCAGGCCTCGCCCGAGGAGTCGGCAAGAAGATCGGGCACCACATGCCGACCGGCGAATGAAGCCTTCCGCGTCGGCGGGACGAGTTCGAGCGTCGGCTTCTCGCCGGCGACCAAGAGCAGAAAGCGGTTGCTGCCGGGACGCAGCAGCACCGGCGTGGGAAACAGGCCGCGGTCATAAAGGTCACCCGCGTGCGGCTCACCGTTGACGAAGCACAGGCCGACGTCGGCACCTGTCATGATCATCACCCGCTCGGTCGCGGAATCGACCGTGGCGTGGATGTAGCCGCGGCGGAAGCCCTCGGCGAGCGAGGCATCGGCACCCACCGCCGTCCAGCGCAAAATCTCACCGTCGCGACCCGGCACTTCGTCCCCCTCGCGCGGCTCCCAGGGGCGGTCGGCCGGCGCGTGCGCGAGTTGATTCTGCACCGGATCGGCGAACAGGGTTCCGCGCATGGGCCGGCTCAGGCCTCGGATCACCAGTGCCGGCCCGGGAAAGACGCGGACTCGTCCGCCGTCCGATGGATCGGCTGCGACGGCCGCCGGCGCGGCGAGGATCGCGGAGCAGGCGATCGCCAGCAGACCGAGGAACGAGCCTGCCGCCGAAGAAACGGAGGGACGCGTGGATGAAGGATGCTCGTGGTGCATGATTTCGGGGCGGCTGGATGCCGCGTTCAGGGAACCTCTGGTCGGTCCGCCACTCGGACCGGCGCGAATGCGATCGACGTTTCGAGCCAGCCGCCGCAGCTGCAACCCCCGCCCCCTTCCGGCGCGAGGATCATGCCGCCGGCCGGAATGGCACTGAGCCAGCAGTCGGGCCGCAGCCGCTCCCACGTGGTTGCCCGCTGGTCGACCGGGTCCCAGAGGCCGAGGCTGCCGAGCCGCGTCAGGAAGGCGTGGCTCGAGGCCGCGTAGCTGCCGCACGCTCCACGACGAACGATGGCCGGCAACTCCCTGCCGGTCGCCAGGTCGAACGACTTCGGGCTCACGTAGAGAACGCCGTTGACGATGGCGGGCCTGGCCGAGTCCCCCCCCTTACCGACCGCCTCCCAGGGAAACGTCGTCTGCCAGACGCGGCTGCCGTCGCCGGCATTCCAGGTGCCGACGGCGTACTCACCACGGCGTGAGGCCACGGCCACGACCCGCCCTCCGCCGCAGGCGAGGCTGAACATGGTCGCCGCCCGCCCGAGGTCGAGCGGCCGTTCCCAGAGCACGCGGCCGTCGGCGGCGGCCACGGCCACCAGCCGCGCGTCGTCCCAGATCGCCGGATCGCCGATTCTGCCGCCAGCGGCGGTCGGCAGTTCGACGAACACCACCCGTCCGTCCGCCATGGCGATCGAAGTGTCGACGACCGTGCCCGCGCGTCGCCAGACCTCCCTACCGCTGGCGACGTCGATCGCGAAAAGGCTGCGGCTGCAGACGTTGGCCGCCAAGGGCCCCTCGGCCGCCGTATACCAGAACTCTCCCCCCCAGAACTCCTGATAGGCGGCCCGTGACGGGACGGCGGTGCCGACGAGGCGATCGCCCCACCGCCCCACGTAGCCCCAGGTATCGCCGCCGTCCGTGCCCGCGGCGTGGACTCGGCCGACCGTGCCCCGCTCCGCGTCGATCTCCCAGCAGCCGCCGCGGACGGCGACGAAAAGCCGCTGGTCGTCGCAGCACCAGTTCGCGGCGTCGTGGCGGATGTTGAACCGCCGGGAGTCGGGCACTTCGAGATGCCAGAGGATCGCGCCGCTGTAGGCATCCAGCGCCATGAAGCGGTCGAGGCCCTGGGCGAAGAGCCGACCGTTGGAGAACAGCGGCGCAGGCTTGCGATTGCCGCGATCCGACTGGAAGCGCGGGCCGGGCCGGCCCAGCCACTGCACGGTGAACTCACGGCAGCTTCTGGCCCCCGCGAGCGTCTCGCCGGCGAACGTCGCGTTGTCGGGGCCACCGTACTGGTGCGTCCACGTGCCGATGCCCCCGGGCGGAGCGGGCCGCACGAGGAGTCCCTCGCCGCTCACGGCGGCCGTTGCCGCGCCGGTGAGTTCGGGACGTTCGTCGTCTCCGCAGCCGGGCAGGAACAGGCAGCCGCCCGGCCGCACGGTCGCCAGCCAGCGGCCCACCCCTTCGGCCCCGAGCATCCGCCGAGCCCGAGCGCCGACGACGGCGACCGCGGCGATGCGGTCGGCCACCGGCGGGGCGGCGACGTCGTCGATCTGCACCACGGCAATCCTCGTGCCGAGCAGGCCTCGGGCGAGCAGGGCCGCCCGGGCGGCCGCGACCCGCGCCTCGTCGTCGTCGAGGATCGTCACGTGGAGTCGCGTGCCCCCTGCGATCGCCACCGCCAAAGGCAGTTCGTCGGCGCCGGCGAGGAGGCAGGTTCCGACCCGGGCCGCGTCGGCCCGGATCGCGGCTGGAGGGTCTCGAGTCGGTGCCTCCACCGCGGGCACTGCAGCCACGGGATTGAGAAACGTGTCGCACTCGAACGGCCCCGCCGCCGTGTCGGAGGCGACGATCGACCAGGGTATCACCCGCCGACGCCGGAGCCCGTCGAGCCTGGCCTCATGGTCGGTCACGGGATCCTCGCGGTGAATCCGGCGTTCGTCGCCCGACTGTCCCCAGACGACCGTGGTGGGCATGGGCGTGCTCGTTCGCCACGTGACCACCGCCGCGTCGGGTGCCGTGAACCGCAGCACCGGTCCGCAGGTGATCCAATCAGGCACCCGCGCTGCCGGCACGGGACCTGTGACCGGGGGAGGCGCCGGCGGCGGTTCCTCGGCTTGGGCAGCTGCGCCTGTGGCCCGAAACGCGTGAATCGATCCCTCGTCGGTGCTGACCAGGAGCGTTTCATCGGCCACGGCGAGGCCCTGCGCGCGGCCGGTGACGGATCCGCTCCAGGCCGCGGCGCCATCGACCCGATCGAAGGCGTCCACCCGGTCGTCGCCGCCGACGATGACGTGGTCGCCGGCGACGATCACCGCCTGGGATGAAGGGCAGGGCCGCCGCCACACCCAGGCATCGTCGGCGATGCGGAAGCAGCCGAGCGTGGCCCGCTCGAGCACGTACAACATTCCATCGGCGGCGGCCATCGCGACCGCCCCGTACTTGCGGGCGACCGCGGCCGAGTGTCCGGCATCGGTCTCGCTGAAAAAACCCTCTCGCGGCCCGGGACCGACCAGTTCGCGGCCGTCATCGGCGACCAGCGCGAAAATCCCGCCGTGCACGCCCGGCACGACGCCCCGACTCGTGCCGGAGCCGCGATCGAGCATCAGGGGAGACGCCCGCCCCTGCGTCACCAGGATGTGGTCGACGCCACGGAGCATGCAGCCCTCGGGCGTGGCATGGGAGATGCCGCGCACGAACGTGCCCGGGCCCGTCGTGGTGCCGTCGGACGTGGCGGCGCAGCCGACGAACGAATCGTCCCACGGCAGCATGCCGGCAGTCCACCACACCCGATCCTCCTCCACGATCACTCCGGCCCGCAGCGGCGCGGCTGAAACCAGGCGGCCGTCGTGGAGAATGAGCCGTCCGACGGCGGCAGGACGGTGCCAGAGCATCGAGCCGTCGGCCGCCTTCACGCACCAGAGTTGTCCGTCGTCCCCCCCGAAAAAGAGTCTGCCCTCGTGAACGGTGGGCGGAAGCCGCACCGGCCCTCCGGTGGCATGGGCCCACTGCTCCTGGCCGGTGGCCAGATCGAGGCAGTGCAACGAATCGTCGGCCGACGACCCGAAAAACACCAGTCCGTCTGCGGCCACGACGTGAAAGCTCTCGTCGTAGTTCCGCATCGAGGCGATCTGCGGCCGCTTGACGTAAGCATCCCAGCGGGCCGGTCCCGGCCACGCCGGACGCGGTGCGGCGACCGGCCGATGCACCCACGCCGGCTGGAGCGCGGCGACTTCGAGCCGTTCGGGCGTGGCCCCGGAGCGGCGCTGGTCGTGTCGCAGCGTGGGCCAATCCGCGGCCTCCCCGGGCCCGGTGACGATCGCGGCCAGCAGCACGGCAGCCTTGGCCCACCCGCAGCCGGTGCGTACCGCAGCGAGCATCGCGCGGAGTCGGCCCCGAGTTCCCCGAGGGCGGGAGGCGCGTCGCTCGGGTCGTGAAATTGTCGTCATCGATTCTCCAGGCAGGCCCCGGTTCATCGTACACCGCGATGCTCGCGAAGAACGGCCGGCCCGCGGCAGGCGACGGCTTCCCCTCCCGCGGGGGGGTGGTTGTGCCTTGGCAGCCACGTCCCTATACCTCTCTCTGGCTCCAAGCCCGAGCGTCGGGCCGAATGATTCACTGGGAGAGTCTTGATGACCGTTGGCCGATCGCTCGTCGTCGCCGTCTTCCTGATGGCGGCGTGGCAGGAACCCGTCCGTGCCGAGGTGGGTGTGCCGCGTAT
Organism: Planctomycetota bacterium; assembly: GCA_003670825.1. Lineage (GTDB taxonomy): Bacteria > Planctomycetota > Planctomycetia > Pirellulales > UBA1268 > QWPN01. The sequence continues at coordinate 6,839 of QWQL01000197.1, read as the reverse complement.
TTTCGGCGACCGCATGGTCGTGCAGCGGGACGCCCCCGTCAATGTCTGGGGATGGGCTACGCCGGGCGAGGAGGTGAAGGTCGAACTGGCCGGCCGCACCGCATCGACGACGACCGGCACCGACGGCCGCTGGAGGGTGGTGCTCGAGCCGCTGGCCGCGGGCGGACCGCATACCCTCGGCATCGAGGGGAAGAACAAGCTTGCCTTCCAGCAGGTGATGGTTGGGGAGGTCTGGCTGTGTGCGGGCCAGTCCAACATGGAGTGGCCAATGGATCGGACGCAGTATGCCGGCCGCGACCTGCCGAACTCGGCCGATCCGCTCCTGCGGTTGTGCAAAGTCGACCCGATCGTGGCGGTGCGTCCCGAGCGGGACTGTACGGCGTCGTGGAACGAGAGCAACCCCGGCTCGGCCGCCAAGTTTTCCGCGGTCGCCTGGTATCTCGGCCGCGACCTCAGGAAGCGGCTCGACGTGCCCGTCGGGGTGATCATGGTCGCCGCCGGCGGCACACCGATCGAAACCTGGATTTCCGCGGCCAGCTGCGGCCAGACGCCGGCCCTGACGAAGATCGGCCGGCTCGTCAGGCAGGTCGCCGACGACTACCGCTCGCAGTCGGAGGCGAACCTCGACCGCTGGACCGCCCGCGCCCGGGCGGCGATCGCGGCCGGGGAGAATCCGCCCGCGTTCGAGCCCTTGCCCCCGATCATCATCCAGCGGGGCTGGCTGCCGACGGGCATCTTCAATGGCGCGATCGCACCGGTGGCCGGTTTCGGGGTCCGCGGCGTCGCGTGGTACCAAGGGGAGGCGAACAATGGCGAGGGCCTCTTTTACACCGAGAAACTCGCCGCCCTGATTGCCGACTGGCGGCAGGCGTGGGGGCAGGGTGAGTTTCCGTTCGTGATGACGCAGATCGCCCCCTGGTCGGGCTACCCGGAAGGCAATCTCGAGGGCATCTGGGATGCCCAGCGGGCGGCCCTGGCCATTCCGGGCACGGGGCTGGTGACGACGGGCGACCTCGTGCCGAACCTCGCAGACATCCATCCCGTCCAGAAGGCCGAGGTGGGCGAGCGGCTTGGCCGCTGGGCCGCCGCTCGGGCCTATGGGCTCGAGGACGGGCCGGCGACCGGCCCAATCCCCGAGAAGATCGCGGTGCGGGGGGATGCCGTCGCGATCGCCTTCCGGAACGCGGACGGCGGGCTGCGGACGCGGGACGGAACCCCGGCGGGCCTCTTCCAGGTGGGCACGGCCGAGGGCTTCTTCGATGCCGAGGCGTCGATCGACGGCGCGACCGTCATCGTCAGGTCGGGCAGCGTGCCCCGCCCGGAATACGTGCGCTACGCCTGGAACAAGACGGCGGTGCCGACACTCGTCAACGAGGCAGGCCTGCCGGCGCTGCCGTTTCGCAGCGACGCGCCCGCGGTGCGGATTCGAGGTGCAACCACCTTTGCGGGCAAGAACCGCGTGACTCTCATGGCCGAACCGATCGCCGGCACGATCCGCTACACCCTCGACGGCTCGCTGCCGACCCCGCAGTCGCCCGCCGCGCCGCCAGCCGCGGCGACCGGTACGACGGGAGTTGGCGACGGCCGGCACGCCGCGACGGTGGAACTCGACCGCTCGGCGACACTCACCGCGCGGCTGTTTCCGGCGGCAGGTGGCTCGAGCCTGCCGGTGTCGGCGGCGTTCGTTCGTGTCGATCCGTTGCTGGTGGATGGCGCCCGCTACGCCCCCGGCCTGAACTATGAATACTTCGTGGGCAAGTGGAGTTCGCTGCCGAACTTCGACGCGCTGCCCGTGGAGCAGGTGGGAGTGGCGGAGAAACCGGCGGTCACGGCCGCGCCGGTCGCTACCCAGTTCGCCCTGCGGTTCCGCGGCCATCTGCAGGTCGCGAAGGACGGCGACTACGTGTTCACCGCCAAGTCGGACGACGGGTCGCGGGTGTCGCTCGATGGGAAGGTGGTCGTAGACGACGACGGTCAGCACGGGGCGACGCCGAAGAAGAGTGACCCGGTGCGCCTCCGGGCCGGCCTGCATCCGCTGGAGGTGCTCTACCACGAGAGTTGGGGCGGTTCGTCGCTCAGCCTCGCCTACGAGGGACCGGATCTGCCGGCACAGGACATCCCAGCCACGGCGTATTTTCATCGGCTCGACTGAGTTTCCCGCCACCGGCCTCGGCGCGCGAGGCCACCCCTTGGAGACGGATAGGCATGGGTTGCACGCGAGCATTGGTGGCGAACCGCGCCGTGCGGCTGGCAGGAGTGATCGCCCTCGGGGCATTGTCCGGCGCGTCGTCGGCCGCTCCGCTCGGGCCCGCCGCCGTCAATCTCGCGGCCACCGCCACGGTCACGGCCTCCAGCGAGCAGCCCCATCTGCCCGCCACGGCCGTGGCCGATGGACGGATCTGTCGGCCGAACGCGATGCTCGGCGAGTTCGGCTCGTGGGCCGTGGTCGGCGACACGGCCAAGGGGCAAGCCGAGATCTCGTTCGCGTGGCCGCAGCCGACGACCGTCGCCGAGGTGGTCTACGTCGGCCGCTGTGCCTGGGGAGAAGGCGAGACGTTTCGGGAGTATGAAATCCGTGCCGAGGGGCGGCCGGAACCGGTGGCGCGGGGCGAGTTCGAGAAGCGTGCCGGACCCCAACTGGTGTCGTTTGCACCTGTCGAAACGCCGCGGCTGACGATCGCCTTTCTCTCGTCGCATGGGGGGGCGAATCCCGGGGCCAACGAGATCCTGGTGTTCTCCACGCCCACGGCCGATGTCGAGCGGGCGGTCGCCTTCGCCCCCAACTCGATCTGGAGCGATCACGCCGTGATCCAGCGGGACAGGCCGGTCCGCGTCTGGGGCACCAGCGCCGACGGGGAGGAGATCGCCGTCGAGTTCCGCGGGGAGACGTTTCGGACGCTGGCGGCCGGCACGACGTGGCAGACGACGCTGCCGCCGCAGCCGGCGGGCGGACCGTACGAGCTGGCGATCACTGCCGCCGGTCGCACCACCCGCTGCCGGGACGTGCTCGTCGGCGAGGTCTGGGTGGCATCCGGACAGTCGAACATGGAGATGCCGGTCGAGCCGAGCGTGTGGCCCAGCAAGTACGACGGCGTCACCGACCACGCAGCCGAAGTGAAGGCCGCAGACGTGCCGGGCATCCGGATGTTCTACGTGCCCCGCGTCGCTTCCGGCGGGCCGCTCGCCGACACGGGCGGCCGCTGGCAGGTGTGCAGTCCCAAGACCGTCGGCGGCTTCGCCGCGGTGCCCTACTTTTTCGGCCGTCGGCTCCATGAGACACTCGGCGTGCCCATCGGTCTGGTCGACTGCTCGTGGGGGGCGACCTACATCGAGCCCTGGACTTCACTCGACGGCTTGCATTCGATCGCCGAGCTGGCCGAAGTGACGGCGGTGGCGACGAAGGACAAGGCGGAGTATGACGCGGCCCTGGCGGCGAATCCCGCCGCGCCGCCGGCCGCCCACCAGCATCAGCCGACGCGGCTGTTCAACGGCATGGTGCACCGGCTCACGCCCTACGCGATTCGCGGGGCGATCTGGTACCAGGGAGAGGGCAACGTCGGCGACGGCATGCGCTACTTCCACAAGCTTCGGGCCCTGGTAGCCGGCTGGCGGGACGCATGGGGCGAAGGTCAGTTTCCCTTCCTGTTGGTGCAGCTCGCGCCCTATGACTACGGCATGTACAAGGGCTCCAAGGATCCCTACAAGCTCCCGGCGCTGTGGGAGGCACAGGCCGCGGCCGCGGCGCTGCCGAACGTCGACATGGCGACCATCACCGACGTCAGCGACGTCAAGAACATCCATCCTCCCGACAAGCGCTCGGTCGGTGAGCGGCTGGCCGTGGTCGCACTCGCCGGCACCTACGGTGCCGACACGCCGAGCCGTGGCCCCATCTACAGCCACTACATCCTCGAGCCGGGACGGATCCGCGTGGCCCTCGACACCGGTGGCTTCCGGCTGGCGAGCCGCGACGGCAAGCCCCTCTCGTGGTTCACCATCGCAGGCGCCGATCAGGTCTTCCACCCCGCGGAAGCCGACATCGACGGCGCGGCGGTCGTGGTGCGGTCGGCCGACGTTCCCGAACCGAAGCACGTGCGGTTCGGATGGCACAAGTTGGCGGAGCCCAATCTGGCCAACGAAGCGGGACTTCCGGCGGCGCCGTTTCGGACCGACACGTGGACGGTGCAAACCGGGCTCGATGAATGACCTGGCACGTTCGTAAAGGAGACCAGCAAGCATGACTTCATTGGCGGCGAAGCGGGTGGCGGGCGGCGGCGGCATGCCGGCCGGGATCCTGCGGGCAACGTTGCTTGCGGCGGCGGTGGTTGCATCGTGCACATGGCCGCCCCGGTGGGCCGCTGCGGACGTGGCGCTGGGCCGCATGTTCGGCGACCACATGGTGCTGCAGTGCGAGCAGCCGTTTCGGATCTGGGGATCTGCCGATCCGGGTGAAGAGGTCGTGGTATCGATCGCCGGGCAGCGAGCCGGCGCGAAGGCCGACGGCTTCGGCCGCTGGCTCGTCGAACTGCCTGCCCAGCCGCCGGGAGGCCCGCACGAACTCGTCGCCACCGGCAGGACGGCGGCACGGTGCTCCGACGTGCTCTTCGGCGAGGTCTGGTTAGGATCGGGGCAATCCAACATGGTCTGGATCCTAACCAGCACCCAGGACGGGCAGCGCGAGAACGAGGCGGCGGACTTCCCGCTGATTCGCACGTTCACGGTGGGGGAGCGGCCCAACGATCAGCCCCAGCTCGAACCCCCCACCAACGCCTTCAACGGGCCGTCGGAATGGCGCGTCTGCGGTCCGCGGAAAATGGGCTGGACTTCAGCCGTCGCCTACTTTTTCGCCCGGGAGTTGCACCGCGAACTCGACCGTCCCGTCGGGATCATCATCTCGGCGAGCAACGGCACGCGGATCGAGCCCTGGAGCCGCAGCGTGACCGTCCCGGTTGGCCCGGAGCTTTCCGACGTCCCGCCCAGTGAATATGGCACGCTCTACAACGGCATGATCCACCCGGTGATGCCGCTGGCGAAGCGCGGGGTGATCTGGTACCAGGGCGAGGGGAACGTCGGCGACGGCATGAAATACGCGGCCCGGATGCGGGCCCTGATCTCCGGCTGGCGGGCTGCGTCTGCCGAACCGGCGATGCCGTTTTATTTCGTGCACCTCGCGCCGCTCAACTGGGGCGGAAAGCCCGTCGACGAGCTGCCGAAGCTTTGGGAGGCCCAAACCGCGGCGCTTGCCGAACCGGGCACCGGCATGATCGTCACCAACGACATCGGCAACACCGGCGACGCCCATCCTCGCAACAAGCGTGACGTCGGGATCCGGCTGGCGCGGTTGGCCCTCCAACACACCTATGGCCGCGAGGACATCGCCGCCGATTCGCCGCTTTACGACGTGATGCGGGTCGACAACGCTGCCGTCCGCGTCCGCTTTCGAAACGCCGGGCGGGGTCTGCGCACCCGGGATGGCGGGCCTCCGCGGCGGTTCTCGGTCGCCGGAGCCGACCGCCAGTTCGTGCCGGCCGAGGCCCGGATTGAAGGGGACGAGGTGGTCGTCTGGAGCGAGAAGGTGCCCGATCCGGTGGCCGTGCGCTTCGCCTGGCATCAGACCGCGGTCCATAACCTCGTCAACGACGTGGATCTGCCGGCCGCGCCGTTTCGCACCGACGCGTGGTGAGCGACTCCACCGTAGGAGCCCGGCGTCGGCTTGCAGCCCAGCCTTTCGGGCACGTACACTTCAACCAGGGTGGGCGTCGGCTCCCTGCGCTCCTTCTCGTGTCCCGACTTCAATCATCGAGGTTTTTCATGGCCCGAACCAGTCGTGTGCTGCGGACGCCGACCGGTTTCACGCTCGTGGAGCTCTTGGTCGTGATCACGATCATCGCGCTTCTCGTCGCGCTGATCCTGCCGGCCGTGCAGAGCGCCCGGGAGGCCTCTCGCCGATCAGTCTGCAGCGCCAACATGCGGGCCGTCGCCCAAGCGGTCGTCACCTTCGAATCGCACAGGAAGCAGTATCCGGCGGTCATCGATCGCAATCCTGCGGCTGCCACGCCGAATGCCGACGGCAGTACCGGATACAGCTGGATTTTCATGGTTCTGCCCTACATGGAGCAGCAGCAAATCTTCGATGCGGTGTCACTGGGCACCTCCAAGCTGACGGCCGGGCCATTCAGCGCAGCCGCCACCTCGGGCGCGACTCCCGTTGCCGCGGAGGGGATCCCGATCCTTGGCTGCCCGGCGTACTCCGAAGGCAAGACGACCTCGGGTGCCGCTCCGGGGCTCGCCCTCACCAACTACAAGGCGATGGCGGGCGTGTTCGTGACCAGCGTGGCGCCCGGGATTCCAGGAGTCAGCGGCACGCAGTCGCAGACTGTCGTAACGGGTGCGGGCTTGGTCCAGTTCGCTCCCGAAGGGCCTGGCACGGCGGCGTCTCGGCTCGGCGGCCGTCAATCATCCGTTTTGGACGGCATCACAAACACGGTCATCGCGGCTGAAACCAGGGAACCGGGGTACTCCTGCTGGGTTGACGGTGCAAGCTGCTGGGTGGTTGCCCTAAGGCCATTCACGAACAATCCCAAGAACATCAAGGGGCTCTGGATGCCGCCCGTCAAGGATCTCTCTGGACTCGGCGTCGGCGGCGACACCACGCCATGGCTGCCGGGCTGGCGGGGCACGACGTGGTCGTGGGGGCCGAGCAGCAACCACACCCTCGGGATCGCGCTGCACGCGTTCGGTGACACGCACGTGGCAGCGGTCGAGCCCAATGTCGACGGCCGCGTGTACGCATCGATCGCGTCTCGCGCCGGCGACGAATCGGAACTGCTGTCGCAATGACG
>QWQL01000036.1 GCA_003670825.1 Planctomycetota bacterium | reverse complement strand
TCGAGGCGGAAAACCCGGACCTGATCTGCCTTCAGGAGGTCGACCGGCACGTTCGCCGCAGTCAGCACCACGACCAGCCGCGGCTCCTCGCTCGCTACTTCCGCTGCCATGCCGTCTTTCAGCCGACCGTTGCGGTTGCCGACGGCGGGTACGGCAACCTCGTGCTCTCGCGGTGGCCCGTCGTCAGCCGCCACCGGATCACGCTCCGGCAGGGCGGGCGCAAGCCCCGCGGCGCGCAGCTGCTGGTGATTGACTCACCCGAGGGGCCGCTGCACCTGGTCAATACGCACCTGGGCCTCGCCGAGCGGGAGCGGCGGTGGCAGATGGCGACGCTGTTGGGCCACATGCTGTTTCGGTCTGCCGATCCGCACCCGACGCTGATCGTTGGTGACTTCAACGATTGGCGAAACCTCCTGGCCGACGACACGCTCGCCGCCGGGGGCTTCGCACAGGTGACCACGCCTACCTCGCGATTCCGGACGTTTCCGGCCTGGCTCCCCATGGGCGCACTCGACAAAGTGTTTGTCCGCGGCCGGATCGGCGTCCGCCATGCCCGCGTGATTCGCACGAGCCTCGCGAAGACCGCGAGCGACCATCTTCCGCTGGTGATCGACTTTCACCTGCGGTGACGCAATGGTCTGCCCGGCGTAGCCGGGCGGTGTACAGGTAGAAAACCTGCACCTACGGGGAGAGTGCAGGTAGGAAACCTGCGGCTACGGGGAGTGTTCTCATCGTAGCCGCAGGTTTTCTACCTGCGAGCATCCGCCGTGGGTCCGAATGGCTAGGCGGCGGGGACGCCGGGCGTCGTCGCGAGTGACGCGAGGCAGTCTGTCGCGGCCGCGATCGTGGCGTCGATGTCGGCGTCGGTGTGGGCCGAGGAGAAGAACAGCGCCTCATACTGGCTGCAGGGCAGGTAGATGCCCCGGTCGATCATGCCCCAGAAGAATGCGGCGTAGCGGGCGGTGTCGCTTCGCGACGCGGTCTGCCAGCCGGTCACGGGAAACGCCTCGGGGCCGGGCTGGAAGAAGATCGTCAGCATGCTGCCGACGCGGGCGATCGAGGCGGTGACACCGGCCTCAAACGCCGCCCGGCGGAACCCGGCTTCGAGCCGGCCACCGAGCCGTTCGAGTTTGGCATAGGGCGGCCGCTCCCGCAGTTCCTCGAGCGTCGCCGTGCCCGCCGCCACCGCGAGCGGATTGCCCGACAGCGTGCCGGCCTGAAACACCTTGCCTACCGGGAGGATGTTGTCCATCACATCGGCCCGGCCGCCGTAGGCCCCCAGCGGCAGTCCGCCCCCCACGATCTTGCCCAGCGTGGTCAGGTCGGGCTCGATGCCGAGCAGTTCCTGCGCGCCGCCAAGCGCGAGCCGGAAGCCCGTCATCACCTCGTCGCACACAAACAGCACACCGTGGCGGCGGGACAGCCCGCGGATCGCGTCGAGAAACTCCCGGGTCGGCCGCACGAGGCCCATGTTGCCCACCACCGGCTCCACGAGCACCGCCGCAATCTCGCCGCCACGCTGCCGGAAGAGATCCTCGAGCTGCTGCGGCTCGTTGTACTCCAGCACGACGGTGTCTTTGGCAGTGCCCGCCGTCACCCCGGGCGAGTTCGGCACGCCGAGCGTGGCGGCGGCTGAACCGGCCGACACGAGCAGGCTGTCGACGTGGCCATGGTAGTTGCCCGCGAACTTCACGATCACGTCGCGGCCGGTGAAGCCGCGGGCCAGGCGGACGGCGCTCATCGCCGCCTCCGTGCCCGAACTCACCATCCGCACCTTCTCGATCGACGGAACCGCCGCAATGATCAGGTCGGCGAGCCGGCTCTCGGCCTCGGTCGGTGCGCCGTAGCTCGTGCCTGTGGCCAGCGCCCGTTCGACCGCCTCCACCACCCGCGGATGCCGGTGGCCGAGGATCATCGGCCCCCAGGAGCCGATGTAGTCGAGGTAGACGTTGCCATCGATGTCGGTGAGGTGCTGGCCGAGGGCCGACGCGAAAAAGATCGGCTCGCCCCCCACCCCTCCGAACGCGCGGGCGGGAGAGTTGACGCCGCCGGGGATCAGCCGGCGGGCCCGGGCGAAGGCGTCGTGGCTCTTTGGCCGGCGGGCGGCGGTGCGCTCGTGGGGAGCAGGCAGTGGGAGTGTCATGGCGTTGGTGTCGGGGGTGTGAGGAGGGAGCGGGCTTCGGCGACGGCCTCGGTCACGTGCGGTCGCGAGGCGTAGATCTCCACGAGCCCTTCGAGCAGCTCACGGCGTCGCTCGAGCAGCCGGGATGTGACGGCGGGATCGTCGGCCGACTCGGCCTCCACCGCGAGCGTGGCGGCTTCGGCAAGCACGGTGGCCGCCCGGGCCACATCCTGCTCCCGCTCGCGGTCGGCTTGCGGTTCGAGCCGGTCGATCTGCCGCTGCACCAGCGCGAGCCAGAGTGCCGGCTGGGATTCGGGAGGGGCGGTCGCGGGGAGGCTGGTCGCGGTCTGCGGATCGCTCTCGTGGAGGGTGAGCACCGCTTCGAGGGCCGCGACGCAGGCCAGCGGGCTCTCATCCTCGCGGGCCATGGCGGCCCGATACTCCCGCTCCAGTGGCGACATCTCGTCGTCGTCACTGCGCCGCCGACGGGCGCGTTTCTCGAGGCTGTCGAGGTCGAGCGTGCGGTCGAGCTCGCGGATGGTGGCAGCCCGCGAGTCGTCGCCGTGCCTCTCCAGGAATTGTTCGATGAGCGGCCGCGCGTCGCGAAGGTCGGCGTTGGCCGCGTCGGCGATCGCCCTGACGCGGGTGTGGAGTTCGTCAGCCGTTGGCGGCCGTAGCAAGACGTAGGCCGCCCCCACGACCAAGGCCAGAATCGAGGCGGCCGCGATCGAGCGGAGGACGAACTCCTGGCGAGCCCGAGCGTCCGCCTCCTCGCGGCTCGTGCGGTGCAGCTCTTCGAGCGTCGTAAACCGGTTCACTCTGGGGTGCGGCGAGCCCGCGGCGGCGGCGGATACCGTCACCCGTTGCGGCAGCCCGGGAGAGGGAGCCTGGGGCGTCGTCGGCATGGGCATCGTCTGGACGTCGGCCCGCACGCTATCGCTGGCGGGGCTCACGGCGATGACATTGGGATCTGAGGCCGCCGTTTCGACTCGCGCACCATCCTGCGTGGGCGCCGTTAAGTCGATCGCGTCTGCGGGGCCCGAGGAGAGGCGGGCTGCATCGGCTGCCGTCGCGCGGCGGCTCTCGTCGCAGTCGGTGAGCGCCGCCGCGGGGCCGAGCGTGATGCCGGGGTCACTGGCGGGAACGGCCGGCTCCGGCGGCATCGCCCCGACCTCGGTGGCGATGGACGCGAGCATGCGGCCCACGGCCAGGGCGCTTGCCGGCCGCTTGGCGGGCTCCTTCGCGAGCAGGCGATCGATCAGGGCGTCGAGTTCGGTGGGGATCCCGGCAACGCGGGTCGAGACCCGCGGGGGCGCCTCCGTCCGCTGCCGCCGGATGATGTCGGTGGCCTCTCCCCCGTGAAACGGCGGGCGTCCGGTGAGCATCGCGTAGATCACCAAGCCCAGCGCGTAGAGGTCGACGCGGTGATCGACCGGCCCGCCAGTCGCCTGTTCGGGTGCCATGTACTCTGCCGTGCCCACGATCGTTCCCGCCATCGTGTGGCAGGATGAGCCAAACAGCCGCGCGATCCCGAAGTCGGCGAGCTTCACCGCGGCGTCGGCGGATGGCTCTTCGGGAAAGAGCAGGTTCGCCGGCTTGAGGTCGCGGTGGACCACACCGTGGTCGTGCGCCGATTTCAGCGCCCGGGTGATGTCGATGGCGATTCCCACCGTCTCCCGCCAGTCGAAGGTCCGGCCCGACCGCAGCATCTGCTCCAGGCTCCTGCCGCGGACGAGTTCCATGGCGAAGTAGGGCTGGCCGTCCTCCTCGCCGAAGGCAAGCAGTTGCACGATGCAGGGATGCTGCAGGCTCTTGAGGGTTTCGATCTCGGCGGCGAACCGCTTGCGGAGCCCGGGGTCGTCCCCGAGGTGGGCGGCAAGCGTCTTTACGGCGACGCTCCGGCCCGTGCCGTGGTCGACCGCCTCGTAGACCGTGCCCATGCCGCCGCGGCCGATTGGCTTAGCAATCTCGTACGGTCCCAACTGCGACGGGTGCATGACTTGAAGTGTAGTCGCCCACGGGGGAAGCGGCATCGGCACTCCGCCGGCTTCGGGTACAACACGGTCGTCCGCGGCACAGGCCCGCGGCCCCCCGTGGACCTCGAGCGAGCGACGATGACCGTGACGGGCGAGACCCGGCTCCTGCCGGCCGACACCAATCAGGCCCGCGGCCTGGCCGAGTATGCGATCGACTTCCTGTTTCGAGATCCGCGGCCGGTGGGGCGGGCCACGTTGGGACTGCTCGAACGATTTCACCTCGACAGCGTGGGCTGTGGCGTGTCTGCGATCGCTCAAGGAGCCAACGCGCCGACGGTGCTCAGGCGGGAGGCACTCGCCACGCCGCCGATGGCGGGCAGCCGCGGCGCGGTCTGCTTCGGCTCGCCCCGGCGCTGCCTCGTGGAGCGGGCCGTGGCCGCCAATGCGTCGGCCGTCCGCGAGTGGGATTCCAACGGCACCAACTTCGGCTACGACGCCGCCAAGGGGAGGACGGCCGGCGAGTTTGGCCACAACGACTACTACCCCGTCGCGGTGGCGGCCGCCGGCGAGGCGGGGCTCGGCGGAGACGCGGCCCTGCGGCTGATGCTGCTCATCGACGAGATCCGCGGCCGGCTCGCCGAGGTCTTCGCCCTGCGGAAGTACGCGATCGACCACGTGCACCACGGCGCCGTCGCCTCGGCCGCCGCGTTCGCCGCGGCGCTTGGCGGCTCCGCCGATCAAATCGAATCGGCGATCGGCATGGTGGTGGCCCACTACGTCCCCTTCCGCGCGATCCGCGCCGGCCACCAGCTCTCCGACAGCAAGGGGGCGTCGGCGGCGCTCTCCTCGGAGGTGGCGGTGATGGCGGCGCGGCGGGCGCTGGCCGGATTCGTCGGGCCGCAGGACGTGTTTCGCAATCCGCTGGCGATCTACCGCCGGAACGAGCCCTGTGCGGAGGGCCGCAGCCCGTTCGATCTCGAACTCGGGGTCGGGGGCGACGCCTTCGCGATCCACTCGATGCACTTCAAGCTCGGGCTCTACGAGCACCAGTCGGCCGGGGCGCTGCAGTCGCTGGTCGACCTGTTCGCCGCCCATCCGAAGCTGGCCGCCGACCTCGACGGCATCCGCACGATCACCGTGCGGATCTACGAGCCCGCCTATTCGATCATCGCCGACCCCGCGAAGCGGACGCCGCAGACCCGGCAGTCGGCCGACCACTCGCTCCCCTACATCCTCGCCAAGACGCTCCTCAAGGCCCGCGCGGCGAGCCGGTCGGGAGCCGCGGCCGACTGGGAGTCGTGCATGCTCCTGCCCGACGACTACTCCGAGGCCGCGATCCGCGACACCGACATTCCGGCGCTGATCGAGAACATGTCGATCGTGCATGGCGGCCGCGACTACGACGACCGGTATCCCGAGGGGATTCCCACGAGCGTGGAGATCGAGCACGTGGCGCTAGGCCGCATCAGCGCCGGACTCGTGACCTACCCGCTCGGCCACGCCCGGGCCGACGTCGCCCGGACGGCGGCGGTGGTCGATCTCAAGTTTGACCGGCTCGTGGCCGGCGCCGTGGCCGACCCGCGGGCGCTCCGCGAGCGGATGCGGATCGGCGGCAAGACCCCTGCGGAGATGGCGGAGCTGTATGCGTTTCCCATTCACGGGTGTGATCCCGGTTGACAAGCCCGCGGGGGTGACGTCGCGGCGGGTGGTCGACGCGGTCGCCCGCGCGCTGGGCATGGCGGCGGTCGGCCATGCCGGCACGCTCGATCCGCTGGCCACGGGCGTGGTCGTGGTCTGCGTCGGCCACGCGACGAAACTCGTCGACGCCGTCCATGGGCTGTCCAAGCACTATCGGGCGACGTTTCTCCTGGGGAGGTCGAGCCCGTCGGATGACCTCGAGACGGAGATCGTCGAGGAGCCGGAGCCGCTGAGGCCGTCTGTCGCGGAACTCGAGGCCGCCCTGCCCTCGTTTCGGGGCGCGATTCTCCAGCGGCCCTGCGACTATTCGGCGGTGCATGTCGGCGGGAAGCGCGCCTACCGACTCGCCCGTCAGGGCACGCCCGTCGAGATCGCCCCCAAGGCGGTGCGGATCGACCGCCTCGTGATCACGAGCTACGACTGGCCCCGCCTCGGCCTCGACATCGTCTGCTCGTCGGGCACCTTCGTTCGCGCGATCGGCCGTGATCTGGCCGCGGCGCTCGGCACCGCAGCGGTGATGGAGTCGCTGGTGCGGACGGCCGTGGGCCCATTCACGCTGGAGCGGTGCCTGCCGCTGGGGCAGGTCACACCCGAGGCCGCGCAGGCGGCGCTCCTGCCGGCCATCGAGGCGGTGCCCGACATGCCGCGGCACCTGCTGGCCGCCGAGGATCTCGACCGTGCCGTGCTGGGCGGGCTGGTCAGCCTCCCGGCGGATTCGGCCGACGCCCTGGTCGCAGTCGACGAGGTGGGCGATCTGGTCGGGATCCTCAAGCGTCATGAATCGGGGAGGTTCCGGCTCCGACCGAACTTCCGGGGGGAGGGCTAGATCGATGCGAAGAGCGTTGGCAGTGGTGGGAATCGCTGGCCTCATGGGCTGTGCCATGGCGGCGTCGGCAGAGTCGGTTGAGAGCCTCGACAACGGCACCGTGAAGGTAGGAATCGACACCGACAAAGGGGGTGCGATCACCTGGCTCTCTTGGACGAGGCACCCCGGCAATGCGGTGAATCTGCACGACCCTGGCCGTGTGATCCAGCAGTCGTACTACGCCGGAGCTGCGCTCGATCGCAGGGCCGACGGCCAACACAAGGCCTGGAGTCCGTGGCCCTGGAATCCGATCCAGGCCGGCGGTGTGGGGAGCTGGGCCCGCGTGAACACGTTGGAACGAACCGCCGCCGGTGCCCTCGCGTGCGAGACGGTACCCAAGCTCTGGGACATGCCCGACGAGGAAGCGGCCGCGGTGATCCGGCAGGTGACGGGATTCGAGCCCGGCTTTGACAACGTGGTGTCGCTCGAGTGCGAGCTCGAGTGCCGACGTCGAGAGGATGACCGCTGGGGCAACGCCGTGCCACGGCATCAGGAACTGCCGGCCTGCTACCTCACGCGGTCATTCGGAGCCGTGAAGAGCTATCTCGGCGACGGCCGCTGGCGGGACGAGGTGATCCCGCCGGGACCACCGTGGGGCCGCGTGCTGCCGCCGCATGGCGTCGTGGCCTGCTTCGACGCGACGGGCCAGGGCGTGGCGATCTACTCGCCCGATGCGACGGAAGCCTGGAATGTCGGGCCGCACGGCGATGGGGCGAGTGCCGATCCGGCGGCCGGCCCCTGCATGCACGTGGCCCCGATCGCGACGGCGCGCCTGGGGCCGCGGAGCGTGTTTCGATTCCAGGCCTGGCTCGTGGTCGGGGATGAGGAGGAGATTGCGACGACCGTCGATGCCCTTCGGAACTCGTACCCGAACGAGGGTCCGCAGGCTGGCAGCGACAACTGAGCGTCGCCGCCGAGGATGTCTCGGGGCACCATCGTTGATTGTTCGTGGCTCTGATATCCTGCGGGATCCAGGCCGCCAAACGCTGCTGGGTAGGAAACGAAGAGAACACGTGATGGTTTTCCGGGAACGAGCGGACGGTTTTTGGCCCGCTCGCATATCGACAACGTTTGCGCTCTCGGTCGTCCTCGCATGCCTGACGGTGGCGGGGTGCGGAGCGACTCCGCCACCCCCGCCTCCGCCGGCGGCGCCGCCGCCTCCGCCGAAGCCGATTGCCCTCGATCCCATCCCCGAGGTGGTTGTGAAGGCGGGCACGACCGGCACGGCCCAGGTGGAGGTACACCGGGCAGGGCATGCGGGTGAGATCACGATCGCCGTCACGGCCCCGGAGGGCCTCACCGTGACGGTCAGTCCGACCCCGGGCGATGCCCGCACGGGTGAGATCATCGTCACGGCGACCGAGACCCTCGGGATCACGGAAACCGTCATGACTGTTCCGGTCATCGTCACGCTCGACGGGATGACCGCCCAGGAGAATCTCAGCGTCAAGGTGCCGCCGATCGAGTTTCCCACGTTCCAGCAGACGGGCCCGCTCGTCGTCCAGCCGGGCAGCACGGGCACGGCCTCGTTTCGGATCGACCGCAAGGGCTACGAGGGGCGGCCGATCGAGTTGGGTGAGCGGAGCGTCGGCGAAGATGGTCAGCCGATCGTGGCCGTTCCCATGGAGACACCGCGGGAAATCACCCTCGCGCCGGCCACAGTCGCCGGTGACGCCGGCGACGCCACGCTCGCGCTGACAGTCGCGAAGGGAACGGCCGACGGGCCACGCACCGTGCTGCTCACGGGCAGTTTCATGGGCCGGCCTTTTCCAGCCGAGGTGAAACTTGACGTCCGCGCTCACCCTTTCCGTGTCGCAGAGGTGCGGTCGGTAGCGATCGCTCCCGGCGAGACGAGAGCGGTTGAGGTGCCCTTGCTCCGCATGGGATATGCCGGGCCGCTCAGCATCGTGGTCGCGGGCCTTCCCGAGGGCGTGACGGCGAAGCCCGTGACGGTTCCCGCCGATGGCGAGTCGGCGACGATCGAGTTCGCGGCGGCGTCGGCGGCCGAACCGAGGGTCTGCTCGGCCACGGTGCATGGGACGGGGGGCGGGTTCGCGGTGGATGACGCCCTCGTCGTGCGGGTACGGTCGCCGGAGGGCGGCTCCCGGGTGCCGGCCACCGTGATGGCAAGCCCCGAGGCGAAGCGGCTGATGCGGAAGGGGTCGCTTGCTGGCCGCCTCACAGCGACAGGCAAGCGATCGCTCGCTGACAGCTTTGGCGGCACTCCAGAGTCGTTCACCGCCATCGATCGCGGCCTCGCCTGGCTTGCCCGCACCCAGCAGCAGGATGGGAGTTGGACCTTGAAGGGATCGGCGGGGGTATCCGCTCCCGACGAGCCGGCGGACGAGGAACCGCCGAGCAATCCGACAGCGGCCACGGCGCTCGCGCTCCTGCCTTTTCTCGGTGAGGGCATCACGCACCAGCGGTCGCCGAGCGAGCCGCCGGAGTTTCAGGGCTATCAGACCGCCGTGGAACGCGGGCTGGTCTTCCTGGCGCGGAATCAAGTGCGGGCGAAGGGCGCAGGGGACGGCTTCTTCGGCGGAGGCATGACGGCCCATGCCCTGGCGACCACGGCGTTTTGTGAGACCTATGCGCTGTCGCGGGACGATCGCGTGAAACTCAACGCCCGCCAGGGAATTAAGTGCCTGCTCGCGACCCAGAACGATGCCGACGGCGGATGGTCGGAGGAGCCCGGCCAGCCCAGCGATCTATCCACGACGGCCTTCGCCGTGCTGGCCCTGAGAAGCGGCCAACTAGCCGGGCTCGGCGTTCCGGCCCGGCTGCTGAAGAAGGCGGCGGGTTTCGTCGAATCGTCCGCCGTTGAGCCGGAGCCTACCGATGGGCCGCGATATCGGGCTCCCGCGAGCACATCTCCGTCAGCCGAGGCGACGGCTGCCGGCTTACTCTCGGGCATGGTGTCGGGGTGGGATCGAGACGACCCTGCGCTCGAGAGCGGGCGGCGATTCCTCACCGCGAACCCGCCGCCGCGGGATGGCGGTGAGCTCGGCCCGCTGCGGTATTACTTCTTCGCGACGCTCGCTCTGCACAGCCTCGAGGGAGACGAGTACGACGTCTGGGATCACCTCATGCGGGATTTTCTGATCCGGCTGCAGCGGACGAGCGGCGACCAGGCGGGGAGCTGGGATCCCCGCGGCTTTGACCACGGCAAGGAAGGGGGAAGGATGGAGGCCACGGCGCTGTCGCTCCTCGCGCTTCAGGTCTCCCACCGTCACCTCCCGATGTACCTCGACGTCGGCCCTGCGGGCGAAACTTCCCGCAAAGCTGGTGACGTGGATGAGCCACAGCCGGAGTGAGCCACGCGTGACCTGTCCTCACGCCAGGACGGCGTCGAGGGGGCCTGTCGAGTCGCCGAAGCGATCCACCGGCGCGCCCATCAGGTCGAGCATCGTCAGGAAGAGGTTGCTCATCGGCTGCTCGTTCGGCAGCTGGAGGTGCCG
Source organism: Planctomycetota bacterium (assembly GCA_003670825.1). Taxonomy (GTDB): domain Bacteria; phylum Planctomycetota; class Planctomycetia; order Pirellulales; family UBA1268; genus QWPN01. The sequence goes on along the minus strand of QWQL01000036.1, from coordinate 3,467 downwards.
GCCCGTGGCGAGCCGCCCCCCCGCCCCGCCGGCGAGAATCACCGGCAGATCATCGTGGCGGTGACGGTTGCCGTCCGAGAGGCCGCTGGCATAGACGATCATCGAGTGGTCGAGCAGCGAGCGGCCGTCGGCCCCGCGTGCCTCGTGCAGTCGTCGCAGCAGGTAGGCGAACTGCTCGGTATAGAAGCGGTCGATCCGGGCGATCTTCTCGAGCTTCTCTCCATCATCCTGATGATGCGAGATCGAGTGGTGGCCATCTCCCACGCCGATCTCCGGGAAGGTGCGGTCGCTGCCGTCGTGGGCAAACATCAAGGTTGCGATCCGGGTGGAGTCGGTCTGGAAGGCCAGCACCAGCATGTCGGCCATCAGCCGCATGTGCTCCCCGTAGGAGGGCGGTGGGCCGTCGGGCAGCTCGAGGTCGGCGACGTCCGGGACCGGCATGCGGTCGAACCGGGCGATCTGTGATTCGATCTCACGGATGCCGGTCAGGTATTCGTCGAGCTTCCGCCGGTCGGCGGCGTCGAGCCGGCCGCGGAGCCCGCGGGCTTCTTCGGCCACGAAATCGAGGATCGACCGCCGGCCCTCGCGGCGGGCCGCGAGGCTCTGGCTCCGCTCGACGCCCCGGCCAGCCCCAAACAGGCGCTCGAACACGAGCCGTGGGTTGGCTTCCGGTGTTGCCGGTTGGCTCTCGCTCCGCCACGACATGTTGAAGGAGTAGGCGCACGCGTAACCGGAGTCGCAGGCTCCGCTCTTGCGGGCGGCATCGCAGGAGAGCTCCAGCGACGGAAACCGCGTCTCGCGGCCGATCGCCTGGGCCGCAAGCTGATCGACGGAGATCCCGACGCGGATGTCGGAGCCGGCTGTCTTTCGCGGCCGCATGCCGGTGAGGATCGTGGCCGTCGCCCGGGCGTGATCCCCGGCGCCGTCGGCGCCTGCGGTGCCGTTGCGATGGGCCAGGCCGCTCACGACCTGGAAATGATCCCGCATGTCGGAGAGTGGTTCGAGCGTGGGCCCGAGCGTGTACCCGCGGCCGTCACCCAGGGGCCGCCAACGGTCGACATGGACCCCGTTGGGCACGTAGACGAACGCCATCCGCGTCGGGGCGGCCGCCCCCTCGGCGGCGCCGGCCGTGCGGAGGGATGCCAGCGCCGGCAGGGCGACGGCCGCACCGACACCCCGCAGCGCCGCGTTGGCAAGGAATCCCCGCCGGGAGAGGCCGGGGCGAAGCAGCTCGCTCTTCACGGGAGTCGTCATGGATCCTGCTCCTCGACCGCGGCGGGGCGTTGCATCCGGAACGGCACGCTCTCGCAGACGCCCTGCACGAGCGTCCGGAGTCCGCCGCCCTCGTGGTTGAGCCGCTCTACCATCGTATCGACCGCCGGGCCGTCAAAGTATTCGAGGCCGCGGCCGAGGGCGTAGGTCAGCAGCTTTTCCGCGAGACAGCGCTGGAAGTCGTGCCGGCGAGGGCCGGCGATCACCTCGGCGAGTTCCCGGGCATCGGCGAAGGATTCTCCGGTGATCAGCCGGCCGCGGGTGTCGATGGCGTCGTCCGCATCGCTCCGCCACTGGCCGATGGCGTTGTACCTTTCGAGGGCCAGGCCGAGCGGATCCATGCGGGCATGGCAGGATGCACACAAGGCGTCGTGGCGATGCCGCTCCATCAACTCCCGCATGCTCGGCTCGCCCTCGGTGCTCGGGGCCGCGGCCTCCAGCGGCGGCACGTCGGGGGGCGGCGGCGGTGGCGGCGTGCCGAGGAGGTTGTCGAGAATGAACAGCCCCCGCTTCACGGGCGAGGTGCGGGTCGGGTTTGACGTGACCGCCAGCAGGCTGCCGTGGGTGAGCAGGCCGCCGCGGTGGCTGTCGGGATCGAGCGACACCAGCCGCATGTCGGGGCCCTCCACGTCGGGGATGCCGTAGAACCGCGCCAGCGAGCCATTGAGGAAGGTCTCCCGGGCGACGAGCAGGTCGGTGGCGGGGCGGTTTTCACGAAGCAGGTGGGCGAAGAAGAGCTCGGTCTCCCGCCGCATCGCCAGCCGTACCCGCGGGCTGAAAATCCGCGCGGCGGCGAAGGCGTGGCGGGCCGGGAGACCGTTCTTCAACTCGAGCACTCTCGTAAGGTCGAAGGGCAGGTTCTCGACGTCGCGGGTCTGCAGCCACTGGCCCACGAAGTCGGCGACGAACCGATCACTCCGACTGTCGGCGATCAGCCGCTCCACCTGCGGGCCGAGCTCGGCATGCAGCCGGCCCTGGCGGGCGAGATGGAGGAGCTCGTCGTCGGGCATCGAACTCCAGAGGAAGTACGACAGCCGCGAGGCCAGCGCGTACTCGTCGATCAGTACGGCCGTTGGCGACGTGGTCGGCGGTGATGAGTCGCGCTCGGCATACTCTTTCTCGATGCGGAATAGGAACCGCGGAGAGGCCAGCGCTGCGGTCAGGGCCGCCGCGATACCGCGCTCGAAGGTGCCGTTCGGGGCTTCGATCGCCGTGCGGGCCACGCCGCACAGCCGGTCGATCGTGGCCTCGTCGACGGGCCGGCGAAACGCCCGCTCGGCGAGCCGCGTGACGGTCTGCTGGAGATGCTGCGCTCGCGCTGGGTCGTCCTCGTCCGGCGGCGGACCCAGCGGGAACATGCGCCGGACGCCGGCGGGATACGCATGGTCGCCCGAGCCTCCCTTCGCGGGCCGGGCCTCTTCGACCAGGGCCTCACCGACGCGGCCGGCGAGCGCCATGTATTTCTCGACGAGCAGCGGCGACATCGAGAGCACGTCGCCGATCGTGTCGAAACCGTAGCCGGTGTCGTCGCTCGGGAGGTCTTCGGCGACGTCGGCATCGAGCCCCACGAGGTCGCGGATGGTGTTGGTGTATTCGGCACGGTTGAGCCGTCGCAGCACCACACGGCCGGGATCAGGCCGGGCGGGATCGAGACCGAAGACCTCCCGCTCCACGAAGCCGATCAGCTGCGTGCGGTCGTCGGCCGAAGGCCTGGGCTCGTCGGCCGGGGGCATCGTCTCGGCCCGGAGGTTTCGCAGGACCGACATCCATGCTGCCTGATCGGGACCGCCGGCCGCGGTGGGCCGATCCGCCAGCCGATCGAGCAGCCTGTCGATCGCCAGGCCCCCCTCCTCCGCGCCGTCGAAGTGGCAGGCTCCGCAGTGCGCGCGGAGCAGTTCGCGGCCTCCGGGGGAACTCCGATCGGTGGTCGCCGCCCGCCAGGCGTCGTCAAAGAAGCCCGCGGCGTGGGAGCCGACCGGCGGCTCGGCCGCGGTGGCCGGCAGTCGGCCTGGCGGCGTCATGTAGGCCGCCAGCGTGACGATCACGATCACGCGGGCAGCCACGGCGGCTCCGTGCCTCACGTTGCCGCAGGGCCGTGTCCAGGATCCTCGTCTCATGGTCGGATTGTACAACGAGCCGCGGCTGCTCCCCACCGTAGGTGCAGGTTTTTTACCTGCCCAACGAACGGCGTTGAT
>QWQL01000216.1 GCA_003670825.1 Planctomycetota bacterium | reverse complement strand
GGATCGAGGTCGCTCGCCGCACACTGGCCGGCCGGCTGACAGACGCGTGCCTCCAGGTCGGCCACGAGCCGTTCGACGAGGAGCTTGTCGCAGTCGCGAAACCGAAAGAAGCCGTGCGCCGTGCGGCGGGCCCGCCAGAGACCCGGCGCCATGCCCGCCGCGATCGTCGCAGCCTCGATCACGAGCGTGCCGGAGCCGCACATCGGATCGAGAATCGGCTCCCCCGTGGTGGCGTCGCCCGTCGCGCCCGGCCGCCACCAGCCCGCGATCGCGAGCATCCCGGCGGCGAGCACCTCCGAGAGTGGCGCCTCGACCTCCCCCATCCGCCAGCCCCGCTGATGGAGCGAGCGGCCGGCGGCGTCGCGGAAGATCGTTGCCACGTCGCCAACGAGGTGCAGCGCCAGCCGCAGTGTGGCCCCGCGGAGCTGCACGCTCGGCCGCCTGCCGCTCGGCGTCCGCAGCTGGTCGACCACGGCGTCCTTGATGATCTGCGCCGCGTAGAGTGAGTGGGTGAGAAACGTATCGTGGATCGCGGCATCGACCCGGAGGGTGTCTGAGACCCTCAGTTGCTCCGTCCAGTCGATCTCCTGCATCGCCCGATACAGGGTCTCCGGCGAATCGACCCGAAACCTCCCCAGAGGCTCGAGCACGCGGATCGCCACGCGGCTCTCGAGCACCGCCCGATAGAGCGTCTCTCGCTCGCTGCCAGGCTCCGCCGAAAACTCGATCGTCCGCCGGCCGATCCGCAGGTCGCGGGCCCCGATGGCCTCGAGTTCGCGGGCCAGCACCCACTCGAGCCCCTCGACCGTCCGCGCGGTGAAGCGAGCAGGCTCATCGGCCTGGGGTGCGGACAACGGACGAGGACCCGGGGGAACGTCCGGGAAAATGGCGGTGCTCATGCGTGAAACTGACTCTACCCGCGACGCCCGTCGGGAACCATGAAGGCCCGTCGGCTCCGCTCGTTCCGCTTGCCACGCTGCCGCGTGGCACGGTAAGACCCGGGCGATACCGATGCGACGCCTCTTCACCACACTCGCCGGCACCGGCCGCAAGGCCGGCCTCGTGCCGCGGCAGTTTCGCCGCGATGGCGTGATCTTTATCCACGTGCCGAAGTGCGCGGGCTCCGCGCTGCTCGATGCCTACCTGGGCTATCAAACGGGCCACGTCACCGCGCAGGACTACCACGACGCCGACCCGGCCTTCTTTCGTTCGGCCTACGTGTTCACGTTCGTCCGCAACCCGCTCACCCGGTTCGTGTCGGCCTACAACCACATCCAGACCGACGATCTCTGGCCCTACCTCCCGGAGATGCGAAAGATCGTCGACCGACACGGCGGCTCGGTCTCGGAAGTGGCCGCCTCGCTCGGGCCAGACTCCGATCTCCTGCGGCTGCCATGGTTCGCCCCGCAGCACACGTTCCTCGATCTCGGGTCCCGCGGGCTGCCCGCCGTGAACCGGGTCTTCAAGACGGAATCGTTCTCGGCCGACCTGGCGATCCTGCTGGCCGAGATGCCACTGCGGCTGCGGCCGCTTGCGGAGGTCAACCGCCGTGGCGAACGGGATTCCGACCCGACCGCCGGCCTCTCCGCCGACGCGGTCGCCACGCTGCGGCGGATCTACAGCCGCGACTTCACGCTCTTCGGCTACTACTGACTATCTGTCGCTCGCCTCGCAGCCAAAACCCGCCTGCCTGAACCGCGTGACCGGTGCCAGCATCACGACCCTCACCGCCGCCGGGCGGAAGCGGGAAATATAGCATCGTGATCCGTGACACGCGGCCGTGACGCGGCAACTCATCTCTCGACAGCCGGGGCCGGCGGAAGGCCCGGTGCAGACGAGACCTCTCTCAAGAAAGTCGAACCATCATGGACTCCCAGATCATCAGCCTGATCATCAGCTGGACCGTAAGCCTCATCGCCGGCGGCGCGGGCGGCACCATCGTCGGAGCGCTGGTCAAGAACCGGAACCTCAGCCCGATGCTCAACACCGTCCTCGGCGCCGTGGGCGGCGGCCTCGGCGGCAAGGTGCTCCCGATGCTGATCCCCGCCATCGGATCGCTCGTCGGCGGTACGGACAGCCTCGTTGGCACGGGCGGCCTGTCGGCGATCGTCGGCGCCCTGCTGCCGCTGATCGTCGGCTTCTTCAAGAAGCCCGCCGTCGCTGCCTGAGCACGGCACGCGAGCACGCTGGAATCATGCCGGCCGAGGGGAGCCTCTCCCCTCGGCCGGTCGGCTGCCACCAGCGCGACGCCAGCAAAGGGGCAGCCCCGAGCCATCACCGCGCAACGCCCGCCGCTGCTCAGCGGGACGAAGCAACCGACTCGGGAAACCGGTCCTGGATGGGCTGCACCGACAGCGGCGACGTCCGCATCCCCTCCATCGCTCGCACGCAGGCCTCGGCCGCCGGCAGCGTCGTGATGCAGGGCACGCCATAGAGCACACTCGCCGCCCGGATGCGGCCCTCGTCGGTTCGCGCCCCCTTGCCTCGCGGCGTGTTGAAAATCAGCTGCACGCGACCATCGATCAGGTGGTCGATCAGGTTGGGATGCCCCTCCTGGAGCTTCTTCACCACCTCGACCGGGATTCCGGCGGTGGCGAGTTCACGGGCCGTCCCCGACGTGGCGATGAGTTCGAAACCGAGGGCCAGCAGCCGCCGAGCGAGGCTCTTCATCGCCTCCTTGGCCTGTATGCTCGCCACGCTCAGGAAAATCCGTCCCTTCTCGGGCAGGAGGATCCCGGCGGCGATCTGGCTCTTGGCAAAGGCGATCGCGAAGGTGTCGCTCACTCCCATCACCTCGCCCGTGCTCCGCATCTCGGGGCCCAGCGCGATGTCGACTCCGGCAAACTTCACGAACGGGAACACGCTCTCTTTCACGCTCACGTGCGCCGGCACCGGATCGGCGACGATCCCCTGCTCCGCCAGGGTCATGCCAGCCATCACCTTCACGGCCACCTTTGCCACCTGGAGACCCGTCGCCTTGGCAACGAACGGCACCGAGCGGCTGGCTCGCGGGTTGACCTCGATCACGTAGAGCGCCTGGCCGCTCGTGCCGTCTTCACCGGCCTCCTTCTTGACCGCGAACTGCACGTTCATCAGGCCCACCACGCCGAGGCTGCGGGCGAGCCCCGCGGCGGCGGTCTTGATCTCCGCGATCATCTCCGGCGAGAGGCTGTGGGGCGGGATGCAGCAGGCCGAGTCACCGGAGTGCACGCCCGCCTCCTCGATGTGCTCCAACACGCCCGCGATGATCACGTCCTTCCCGTCGCAGATGCAGTCGACGTCGACCTCGATCGCATCCTCGAGAAACCGGTCGATGAGCACCGGCTGACCCTGGGCCACGGCGAAGGCCTCGGCGACGTACCGCTCAAACTGGGTGTTGTCGTAGCAGATCTCCATCGCCCGGCCGCCGAGCACGAAGCTCGGGCGAACGAGGCTCGGATAGCCGATCCGGGCCACCTCGCGACGGGCCTGCTCCAGCGTCCGCGCGATGCCGCTGGCCGGCTGCTTCAGGCCGAGGCGGTCGAGCAGTTCGCGGAACTTCTCCCGATCCTCCGCCATGTCGATCGTGTCGACCGTGGTACCGATGATCGGCAGCCCGGCCGATTGCAGGGCCCGGGCGAGATTGAGCGGCGTCTGCCCGCCGAGCTGCACGATCACGCCGTCTGGCTGGATCCGGTCGGCGATGTTGAGCACGTCCTCGCAGGTCAGCGGCTCGAAAAAGAGCATGTCGCTCGTGTCGTAGTCGGTGCTCACGGTCTCGGGATTCGAGTTGACCATCACGCTCTCGATGCCCATGTCCCGGAGCGCGAAGCTGGCATGGCAGCAGCAGTAGTCGAACTCGATCCCCTGACCGATCCGGTTGGGGCCACCGCCGAGGATCATCACCCGCTTGCGGCCCGGTTCCTTGGGCCGCGTCTCGTCTTCCTCCTCCCAGGTCGAGTAGTAGTACGGTGTCTGCGCCTCGAACTCGGCGGCACACGTGTCGACCGACTTGTAGGTGGCGATGATGCCCCGCCGCTTCCGTTCGCTGCGCACCTCGAGCTCCGACGAGTCGAGCATCACGGCAAGCTGCCGGTCGGAGAACCCCGCCTGCTTGGCCATCCGCAGCGTGGCGTCGTCGACGGCCGCCAGGCTTCCGAGCGTCCGCAGGAGACTCTCGATCTCGACGAGCTGCTGGAGCTGGTCGAGAAACCAGCGGTCGATCGCGGTCGCCTCGTGGATCTCATCCACCGTGAGGCCCGCCTTGACGGCGTACCGCAGGTACCAGACGCGGTCGGGATCGGGCGTGGCGATCCGGGCGCGAATGTCGTCGATCGACGGCTCGGCGGGTGTGCCCCAGAGGTCCTTGGAGTCGCAGCCGAAGCCGAACGAGCCCACTTCCAGGCCGCGGAGCGCCTTCTGGAAGGCCTCCTTAAACGTCCGCCCGATCGCCATCGTCTCGCCGACGCTCTTCATCTGCGTGGTCAGGCGATTGTCGGCCTCGGGAAACTTTTCGAACGCGAATCGAGGCACTTTCACCACCACGTAATCGATCGAGGGCTCGAAGCAGGCCATCGTCTTCCGTGTGATGTCGTTGGTCAGTTCGTGGAGCCGCCAGCCGACCGCGAGCTTGGCGGCGATCTTGGCGATCGGGAAGCCGGTGGCCTTGCTGGCCAGAGCCGAGGAGCGGCTCACCCGCGGGTTCATCTCGATCACGATCATCCGACCGTCTTCGGGATGCACGGCAAACTGGATGTTGGAACCGCCGGTCTCGACGCCGATGGCCCGGATGACAGCGAAACTCGCGTCCCGCATCCGCTGATACTGCTTGTCGGTGAGCGTCATCGCCGGGGCCACGGTGATCGAGTCGCCCGTATGCACGCCGCAGGGATCGAAGTTTTCGATGGAGCAGATCACGACGGCGTTGTCGTCGGCATCGCGCATCACCTCCATCTCGTATTCCTTCCAGCCGAGAATCGACTCCTCGACGAGCACCTCGCCCACGGGCGAGAGGTCGAGGCCCCGCTGGACCTTGGTGTCGAACTCCTCGCGGTTGTAGGCCACGCCGGAGCCCGAGCCGCCGAGCGTGAAGCTCGGCCGGATCACCGCCGGCAGCCCAACTTCAGCGAGCACCTCGCGGGCCTCGCTCAGGCCCCTCACGATCCGGCCCCGGCAGGTCTCGAGGCCGATCTTCTGCATCGTGGCCTTGAAGATCTCGCGGTCTTCGCCGCGGCGGATCGCCACGGCCTTGGCTCCGATCATCTCCACGCCGTGCTTGGCGAGCACGCCATGCTTCTCCAGTTCCATCGCCAGATTGAGGGCCGTCTGGCCGCCGAGCGTGGGCAGCACGGCGTCGGGCTTCTCGGCCTCGATCACCTTCTCGAGCGTCTGCCAGGTGAGCGGCTCGATGTAGGTTCGGTCGGCCGTGCCCGGGTCGGTCATGATCGTGGCCGGGTTCGAGTTCACCAGCACGACCCGGTAGCCGTCCTCGCGGAGCGCTTTGCAGGCCTGGGTGCCGGAATAGTCGAACTCGCAGGCCTGGCCGATGACGATCGGGCCAGATCCGATCAGGAGGATCGTGTGCAGGTCGTCGCGACGGGGCATGGAGGTGCTCTGAGGGGGCGGGCAAAAAAATCTCCCGAAGGTAGCATCCGCCCGGGCCGGCTATCAATGAACGGCTACAATCCCCGGCCGTCGCGGCGCTCCGTCCGTCGTTCGCTCCCCTCGCCCTTCAGGACTTTCGCCCATGTCCGTCACCACTCCCGCCCTCGACACCTGGCGTGACACGCTCCCCGATGAACTCAAAGACATCCGGCTCAACCTCTCTGCCGTGCTGACGGGTGAAAACCTCCAGCCGGCCCAGTCGCTGGGCGTCGCCTTGGCGGCGGCCCGCTTTGTCCGCTCGAAGAACCTGACCGATGCCCTGGAATCCGACATTCGGGCCGGCCTCGGCGAGGTGGCGGCGGCGGTGATTTCCGATGCTCAGGCCGCGGCGGGCCTGATGGCGATGAACACCGTCTACTACCGGTTTCGCCACATGCTCGGCAAGGAGAGCTACGAGGCCCGCTCCCCGCGGCTGCGGATGAGTCGCATGGCCCAGCCGGCCACGAGCAAGCTCGATTTCGAACTCATGAGCCTCGGCTGCGCGGCGCTCGCCGGCTGCGAGCTGTGCATCAAGAACCACGAGGCGAGTCTCCTGCATCTTGGCGCGAGCGAGGATGCCTGCCACGACGCGGTGAGGATCGCCGCCGTGATCAACGCGGCCGCTGGTGGGTGCGGATAGCGCGGCTCACGGCGAGGGGCTTCTACGTCGGGCTCACTCGCAAGCCGGCGAGTTCGTGCAGGTACTCGAGCGTGTAGATGCCGCTTGAATGGCCGTCGGAAAAATCGATCGAGTAGGCGTACTGCCCGACGGGCTGCATGCCGACGATCTGCAGCGGCGCGATCTCTGCGGGCGCAAGCACGGTCAACAGCGGCGGAGCCTGCGGGGCCGCCCGCTTCTCGCGACAGGTCGCGCAGGGGCAGGCGTCCCGCAGCAGCCTCGCGGTGTAGACCGCCTCCGTGCCGTCGCTCCACGTTATTTCAACCGCCGCCGGCAGTTGCGGGTCGGCCCGGCGACGAATGGCGGTCGGAACGGGCTGGCTCATGCGTCACCTCGTGAATGGTTGCGGTGGTCGATGAACCGCCGCCCCTTGCCCTCGAACCGCGGTAGGCTCCCGATGGGAACCGCCGTCACGGCCACCCGCAAGCCCAGCCGCACCTGCAGTTCGCGGGCCACGCGCCCCGGGTCGTCGAGGCGATCCTCGATGGCGAGCGACAGTTCATCGAGGCTCTCCCGCGTCGACGCCGTGAGTTGATGCTCCACCACCTCCGGAAAGCCGCGGACGATCTCGTCGATCGCGTGCGGAAACACGTTCACGCCGCGGATCACGAGCATGTCGTCGGTACGGCCGAGGATGCCGCCATCGAGGCGGGCCCAGCCGCAGGCGCCGGCGGCGATGTCGGCATCCGAGGCCCAGGTGGGTCGAACCACGTCGCCGGTGCGGTAACGGATCACGGGCGCGCCGGTGCGGCCGAGCGTGGTGAGCACGAGTTCGGCCAGTTCGCCGACCTCCGCCGGACCGCCGGTGGCGAGCGAGAGAAACTCCGGATGAAACCAGTCTTCGATCACATCGAGCCCGTCACCACGCGGGTCGCCCACACCCCACGGGCCCACCTCGGTGGCGCCGGCATGATCGAGCACGTCGGCCGACCAGGCCGCGGCGATCCGCCCGCGGGTGGCCGTCACGGAGCCCCCCGGTTCGCCGGCCACGATCACCAGCCGCACGCCAAGCCCGGCCGTGTCGATCTTGGCGTCTGCCGCCACCTCCGCGAGATGCAAGGCGTAGCTCGGCGTGGCGAGCAGCACGGTCGCACCGAGGCTTCGGATCAGCTCCAATCGCGCGAGGCTCGTCAGCCCGCCGGTGGGAATCGCCATCACGCCCCGGGCGACCGCGGCGTCGAAGCCGCTCCAGAAGCCGACGTAGGGCCCGAATGACGACGCGACGAGCACGCGGTCGCCGGCCGCGACGCCGCCGCGGTCGAGCACGACCCGCCAGCAGTCCATCCACCAGGCCCAGTCGGCTGCCGTGTCAAACACAGGCAGCGGGCGGCCGTGGGTGCCGCTGGTCTGGTGATACCGCACGTAACGCGCCGGCTCCCAGGTGAGGTTGCCGGGACGGCCCGCGGCGGCGGCTTCCACGAGCTCATCTTTGAAGGTGAACGGCCAGTCGGCGAGGTCGGCGAGCGACTCGAGCCCGGCGGGATCGGCCACCCGCGACAGCTTCGCCGCGTAGAAGGCGTTGCGCGGCAGCACCTCCCGCAGCAGGCCACGCAGCCGCTCGAGTTTGAGCGCCTCGATCGGGGCGCGGCCGGCACGGGTCGAACTCGGGGCTGGCGGCATGCCGCGATTATGGCACGCCGAGCGAAGGAATGCCCTGCGCTGGCGCATTCTGGCGGGATGGCTGCAGCCCCTGAAACCCCTGTGGCGGCGGCAAGACGAGCGGCTGCTGCATCGGAGCGGGCTGCGGCTGCGGCGCATACTGCTGCATCGGGGGGAGCGGAGGAGGCGGCGCCTGGATCGGTTGTGGCACCGCCGGAGCGGGCCGGGGTACGGGAGCGGCCGTGGCCGTCAGAGGCGGCAGGCTGCCGGCGGCGAGCCGCACCTGCTCTGCCCGTGCCACGACGAGTTCTGGAGGTGTGGACGACGACGGTTGCATGGCGAGCTCGACCACCCGCTCGTCTCTGACTTCCCACGGGATAATGTTTTCAGTCACGAAGTCGAGCGGAAAGATCTCATACCAGGGCACCGGGAAGGGCTGCCGCACGGTCAGGGTTTCGTAACCATCTTTCACCAGCCGGACCTTACGGGTGCCGTAGTAGACGAAGTCGTGGGAGACGGGTGTCGTCCCGATCTGATAGTCGTCGACGTAGACGAGGGCACCGGGTGGGTTGCTGCGGATCGTCATCCGGCGCTGCACGCAGCCAGACGCCGCAGTCACCAGAAGGCATGCTGCCAGCAGGGCGACAACCACTCCGCCCGAGACGGAGTGGACCGCGGCCACGGCGATGAAGGGCTGCCGACGCATGGCCGGAACCATAGAAGCCTCCGGGAGCCGCCGCCAGACCAGCGGCACACCCGCAGGCTTCCCTGCCTGCCCCAAGTCGCGGCGTCGCCGCCGGCTGGCTAGACTCTCAGATCTTCCGCCCTCTTTTTTCCTTCCTCAGCGGTCCGCGGGGTTCGACGCGTGGGATCAGGCACGAGCCTCGAATACTGCGATCTGACCGACATCGGCCGGCGCCGGGCGAACAACCAAGACGCCAAGGCCGTGCTCCCGCCGTGGAGCAGCGAGCAGTATCGCCGGCGAGGCTGGCTGTTCCTCGTGGCCGACGGCATGGGCGCCCACGCCGCCGGCGAGATGGCCAGCGCCCTGGCGGCGGAGCACGTGCCGCTGGTGTACGAGAAGACCGCGCCGCGATCGCCTCCGCTGGCGCTGAAGTCGAGTATCGAGCAGGCCAACGCCGAGATCCACTCCCGCGGGGAGCATGCCGCCGACCTCCGGGGGATGGGCACCACCTGCACGGTGCTGGCGCTGCTCCCGCGCGGCGCGCTGGTCGGCCACGTGGGCGACAGCCGGGCCTACCGGATCAGGGGTGACAGGATCGAGCAGCTGTCGCAGGACCACTCGCTCGCCTGGCAGATGGAGGCGGAGCATCCGGGAGGGACCGAGATCTCGGTCCCGAAGAACATCATCACGCGGTCGATGGGCCCGCATCCGCAGGTGGCCGTCGACATCGAGGGCCCGTTCCCCGTCGAGGTGGGCGACGTGTTCCTGCTCTGCAGCGACGGCCTGTCGGGGCAGGTGGCTGACGAGGAGATCGGACTGCTGGCGGGCCATCTGCCTCCCGCCGAGGCCGCCGCCGCCCTGCTCGGACTCGCGCTCGTCCGCGGCGCTCCCGACAACGTCACCCTGATCGTCGCCCGAGCGGGCGAGAAGGAGGCCTCGCGAACCGCCGCCGATTCGGCCCCGTGGCCACTCACCGAGGAATCACCCGCGGTCACCGAGCAGCCAGCGGTGCCCTGGAAGATGCTCACGGTCGCGGCGGTGAGCCTGCTGGTCGCCTTGATCTGCAATCCCTGGACGGTGGCTGCCGAAGGCTGGCTCAGCGGGCTGATCGGCCCGGACCTCGCGCCCGCGGTCGCCTTCGTCGTCTCCACCGCGATGGCCCTGCTGTTCGTCGGTGCAGTCGCGGCCGCCCTGCTCACCTACCTCGCCCCGGTGGGAGATGCGGTGCGGATCCTGCCGCCCGGCACCATGCTGGGGGGCGGCCCCTATCGCTCGTACGCCTGCGCGGCGTCGCCAGACCTCCTCGATGGCATCGTGGCCAGCGTCGAATCGGCCGCCGACGGCCTTGCCACCCGGGATCGCGACCGGCTTCGCGAGGCTGCCATGGCGGCCCGCACACTGCTCGCCGCAGGCGACATACGCGAAGCCGTCGCGGCCGCCGCCCGGGCAATCGGCGTCTATCGCGGGCTGGTCGAGGCGCTTCGGCAGGACGACACGGCCCACGGCTGATGCGTCGATGCCGCGATCCGACGCCGAGATCGCCTCATGACTGAGGCGTCCCGCGGCGCGCCGGGGGCTGGTCGAAGTGCCAGGTGAATCCAACCCCCAGCCAGTAGCTCTTCACGCTCACGTAGGTGTCGCTGCCGAGACTCTCTCCCGCCGGAAACATGCCTCCCGCAAAGGCATCGAAGTCGAGCCCGCGCATCAGGAGATCGCTGACGCCGATGCCGGCCGCCATCCGATGCTCGTTGACGATGGCGAACTGTGCCTGCAAGTACTTCACGGCGGGGACGCCCCCGGGCACCTCGACCGGGCCGATCCGGGTGCCAACGGACTCGTCGACCGGATTCTGGGCAAGCGCATAGCCGAGCCGGAGCTTCACGCGGTCCGTCGCCCGGTACTGAGAGCCAAGCTGCATCACCCACTGCCCTCGATAGATGTTGTTGAAGAGGGCGGCGCTACGCCAGTCGAGATACAAAGCATCGGCCGCGAGGAGCAGTCTGCCGTCGAGAAGCGACTCGTTCGCGATCCCCATGCCCACTTGCTGTGGCAGACCCATATCCACGTCGCGGGGCTGCCGCTCGGAAAACAGCACCGCCTCGTTTTCGAACCGGAAGGCCTGAGTGGTCTGGTAATAGGCCCCGAGCCAGGTGGCATCGCCGAGTGCGTAGTCGAGGCCGAATCCGCCACGCAGCGCGTAGGCATTGGTCATCCCGCTGGTGCCCACGAAGGGCCCCGACGCGTAGCCATCGCCGATGAACATCGTCGCGCCGATCGACAGCCGCTCGGTGAGTTCCACCGCCACCGACGGGGCGAACTCGAGCAGGAGCAGGTACGACGAGGTGGCGTTGCTGGCGGGCACCTGCACGTAGCTCGATCCGCCCCCAGCTGCTCCGAGCACGGCGAGCCCCACGGTCGTCGGGAGCGGCAGCCCGTCAACCTCCTGCGCGACGCCGATGGCCGGCACGATGGCGCCCGGCGTGCTGCTCTTGGCCGAGAAGGCCGCGACGCCCAGCAGCGGCACGGCCGCCTTCTGCTCGAGGTCGACCGTGGCCTCCGCGAAGGCTCCTCCGATCGTGAAGTGGGTGCCCTTATACTGCGTGAGCGCAGCGGGATTGGCGTTGATCGCCGAGAGGAAGTCCTGCGGCGCGGCGACGCTCGTCCCCGCCATGCCACCCGATGCCGGCATCAGCGTGTTGCGGAAGTCGATCCCGTAGGTCTGGGCCGCGGCGGAGCCCGCACTGGCGAGCACCACGACCAGCGCCGCGATTCCACGCGTCAACCGCACAGGCATGCCATACGTCATAGGTCCCCCACTTCGGATACGTGTAGCAATCGGTACAAACCGAATCGCGGCTTGAAAAACCTCCGATCTGTCTGAAAAAGCACAGGGTTTGGGCAAACCCTGCGGCCGCCGAGCCGACTGGGGAAATCCGGCAACTCAACCCAGCCGTGGCGGTCGCGTAATCCGGCGAGGAGACATCCGACCTTTTCTCCGTTCCTGCCGGGTACGCCGGTTGTGCCGACGATTCCGCCGATGGCATCCCCGCCGGCCGGATGAGCGGGAGGAGCCGGCGGCGGACGGACGGGTGCGTCCGCGAGTCCCGCGCAGGCAGGCGGCGAATTAGAGGTGGCTCTCATGCGGTTGATTCAGAACACGGCACCCCGCGGGGCGGCGGTTGCGTTGGGCCTGCTGTGGCCGCTCTTCGCGGTCGGCCAGGAGGAGTCGTTCGTGGGCCGACCGGGTCAGGCCGGCTCGTTCGAGTCGTTCGATCCGGTGCTCACCGACGACGTCATGACAGGCATGATCCCCTCCGGCCAGGACTGGTTCCTGTTTGGCGAGGGAGACCGTGGCGGCATCTCTGGCTGGCTCAACGGCGGCTTCGTGGGCAACTTTGGCGTGCCGCCAAGCAAGTTCAACGGCCCCTACAACGCCGTCGATCGCGCCAACGAAGCGATGATGAATCAGGTTTACATCATCGGCGAACGGACGCTTCCCACCGACGGATCCACCGGCATCGGGGCCCGTACCGACGTGCTGTATGGCGAGGATTTTCCACTCGCGATGTCGCTGGGCTGGGAGACGAATCCCGGCCCGACGGATTGGAACAGTGGCGAGTATTACGGCCTCGCGATCCCCCAGCTCTACGCCGAGGTCGGCAGCCGGGATCTCTCGCTCAAGCTCGGCCACTTTTACACGATCGTCGGCTACGAAGGCGTGCCCGCCGTCGGCAACTTCTTCTATCAGAAGGCCTACAGCTATCAGTTCGCCGGCCCCTTCACCCACTGGGGTGGGCTCGTCAACTGGAACGCGACGGACAACGTCGAGTTTGACGGTGGCCTCGTGAACGGCTGGAACGGCCTCGCCTCGCCGTACAGCAAGGCCAACTTCCTCGGTCGGGCCCGCGTCAAGAACGACGACAACTCGCTCGCCACCTCGTTCGCGATCGTGACCGGCGACGAGGGCAACGACTTCTCGCCCCTCTTCCAGCCGGCGCCGCCGCTCACCTCCGCCAACCGCACCCGCTACAGCCTGATTCTCGAATACCGCCCGACCGACCGGTGGGAGTATCTCTTCCACCAGTGGCTCGGCACGCAGGCCAAGGGCCTCGCCAGCGGTGGCACCGCCCTCTGGGCCGGCATCGATCAATACCTCTACTACCGCGTCAGCAAGACCTGGCTCTGGGGGGCGCGGTTCGAGTGGTTTCAAGACACCGACGGCACTCGAGTGGGCCTCAACCGGCCGAGCAACCCGAATCACGTCCCGCTGCCGGGCAACTTCTACTCGCTCACGGTCGGCCCCAACTGGACGCCGACGGGTAACTTCCTGATGCGGCCCTGCTTCCGCTGGGACTTTTTCGGCGGCCCCACGGGCCCGCGGCGGGCCTACAACGACGGCGTCAGCAACCAGCAGACGATGCTCGGCTTCGACCTGATTCAGAAGTTCTGACAACGCGGCCGCCGCCGGCCGCGCTCCAGCCCGGCCGCTCCAGCCCCAAGGGGGTCGGTGAAATGGCACCACCTCTGCCCCGCTGCCGCGCAAGCGCGCAGCGTCACCCCCGACGATGCCCACGTGGAGGGCACCGGCCGCTCTTGCAGGGGGTTTGAGTCAAAGCGGAGTGTTTGACACCGGTCAGGTCAGCCAGAAGCTCCGCGGCGAAAACTGACGGTTTTTTTAGGGCCACTAAGGGTCATGGCACGCTATTCGCTGCCTCCATCCGCGGACGGCGACGGGCGAGTTTGTCGCTCGTCAAAAACTGGCAGCGGCCTCACAAAACGCTCACAGACGGAGTGCATCATTTCGACGCCGTGAAGAGGCCGATGGGCCGCGGCGAGCGAGTGACGGGCCCGCGTGGAGGAAACGGGCAAGGTTCGATTCCGCGGCGGCGACGCTGCGGTCGAACCACAAGACGCAAGACCCGCCGATGCCTGCCGCCGGATTGGCGGGCATCCGCACTCCGCGAGGCGAGGCGACGATGTCATCTCTGACTGTGCGACTGCTGCGTGCTTACCGGGCTTCGATGCCGCAGGTTCGATTCCTGCTTCACGCGGTCGCGGCGATGGCGGCCGTACTCGGTGCAACCGAAGCGCCGGCGGCGGATCGGACGTGGACAACTTCCGCTACCGGCGGCGCTTGGCTCAGCACAGCTAACTGGAGTGGCGCCACCGTGCCCACCTCAACCGACATGGCGGTGTTTAACACGAACCCCACAACTGCGGGGAACGTTGGAATCAACTTTAACTCATCATT